>DASUEW010000252.1:0-3632 GCA_036274875.1 Ilumatobacteraceae bacterium | reverse complement strand
GGTCGTCCCGAACCTGAGCCTCGTGCACAACTGGCCTCGGATCCGGGCCGGCGACGACGTCGTGCCGTTCATCTCGATCCGGCTGTGGCAACCGGTGAGCGCGACCGAGACCGAGTGCCTGTCGTGGTTCGTCGTCGATCGCAATGCCCCGGCCGCGTTCAAGGCCGACTCCTACAAGGCGTACCTGATGTGCTTCGGAACGTCGGGGATGTTCGAGCAGGACGACGTCGAGAACTGGACGTCGATCACGAGCGTGAGCCGCGGAGCGTTGGGATCGACGGTGCTGCTCGACTCGACGATGGGCATGGACCGGGAGCACGATGGGACGGCCACCCGGCCGGCGGCGTGGCCGGCGCCGGGCGAGGCGTATGTCGGGTACGGCGAGTACAACCAGCGCGCGCTGTTGCGGATGTGGGCGCGTGCGCTGGAACATGCGGACGCCGACCGGAGCCGTCGACCGGCGCCGATGCGGGTGGCCGCGGTGCCGTCGTGACGGCGTCCGATGCGGTGGCCTCGTCGCGCACGACGCGCCCACCTGCCGTCGACCTCGCGACCCACCATGACGTCGAGACGTGGCTGGCGTGGGAGGCGCAGTTGCTCGACGAGCGCCGCCTGCGCGAGTGGCTGGCGTTGCTCGCCGACGACATCCGCTACCGGATGCCAGTCACCGTGACGGCGGCGCGGGATTCCGGCGTGCCGCCTACAGGCGCGATGGATCACTTCGACGAGGATCGGTACTCGCTCGGCAAGCGGGTCGAGCGCCTCGAGGGCGACCACGCGTGGACGGAGGATCCGCCGTCGCGTGCTCGGCGCTTCGTCAGCAACGTGCGGGTGTCGCCGATCGACGGAACGGACGTCGTCGAGGCCCGCAGCTATGTCCTGCTGTACCGCAGCCGTGGCGACGACCGGGCGGCGGATCTGGTCTCGGCCGGCCGCACCGACGTCCTCCGCCGTGTCGAGGGTGGATGGATCCTGGCGCGTCGTGACATCGTCATCGACGAGGCGGTGCTGCGCACCCAGAACCTCGCCTTGTTCCTGTGAGCACCCTGGTCGGCCCGGCGCACTCCGGCAACGTCCTCTCCGGCAGGGTCGTCGTGTGCACCGGCGGCGGGTCGGGCATCGGCCGAGCCGTGGTCGCCGCGTTCGTCGGCGAGGGCGCCAGAGTCGCGGTGCTCGAGCTCGACCCCGACAAGTGTGGGGCGTTGTCCGACTTCGGCGATTCGGTCGTCGCCGTGCCCGGCGACGCCACGACGCGCGAGGACAACGAATCGCTCGTCTCGGCGGCGATCGAGCGGTGGGGAAGAGTGGATGTCGCGGTGACGTTCGTCGGCGTGTTCGACCTGTACACGCCGCTCGTCGAGATCCCCGACGATCGGTTCGACGCCGCGTTCGACGAGGTGTTCGGCCTCAACGTGAAGAGTCCGTTGCTGACCGTCCGCGCGGCACTGGACGCGTTGCGCGAGGCCCGGGGCTCGATCATCCTCACGTTGTCGAGCTCCAGCTTCTACGCCGGGCGCGGCGGGCCGCTGTACGTCGGTTCGAAGTTCGCGCTCCGCGGACTGGTCGTGCAGCTCGCCCACGAGCTGGCGCCCGACGTGCGCGTGAACGGTGTCGCGCCCGGCGGGACGGTCGCCACCGACCTCCGTGGCCCGCGCAGTCTCGGCCTCGATGACGACCGACTCGACGACCGACCGGGTCGTGCCGAGCAACTCGAAGCGCGCACGCCCCTTCGCGTGGCGCTGACCGGCGCCGACCACGCAGGCGCATACGTGCTCCTGGCGTCGGACGCGTCGCGCGGGATGACGGGCGAGATCCTGCGGTCCGACGGTGGTCTCGGTGTCCGCTGATCCGTTGCTCGCCCAGCGCGAGAAGATCGCGCTCGCGTGCCGCATCCTCGGTGCGCGCCGATTGGTCGACGGCATCCTCGGTCATGTGTCCGTGCGGGTCGACGACGCGTCGATCCTCATCCGATGCCGTGGTCCGCACGAGCGCGGCGTGGCCCGCACGACGGCCGCCGACATCCGCCACGTCGATCTCGACGGGGAACCGCTCGAGGCGATGGACGGTTGGGAGGTGCCGAAGGAGCTCCCGATCCACACCCGGCTGCTCGCGAAACGCCCCGAGATGGCGGCGGTCGTGCACGCCCATCCGCCGGCGACGCTGATCGCCGGCCTTGCCGGCCTCGAGCTGCGGGCCGTGTTCGGCGCCTACAACATCCCGGCGATGCGCCTCGCCCTCGAAGGCGTGCCCGTCTACGACCGGCCGATCCTCGTCACGCGAGACGAGCTCGCCGACGAGATGCTCGCTGCCATGGGCGATCGCCGCGTGTGCATCCTGCGCGGGCACGGGATCACCGTCGCCGGCGAATCCGTCGAGCAGGCCACAGTGACCGCCGTCGACCTCGACGAGCTGTGCTCGATCACGGTCCGCCTCGCCGAGCTCGGCGCGTCACCGCCCGTGATCGCTGCCGCCGAGCTCGCCGAGCTCCCCGACCTCGGCAGGGCGTTCAACGACGTCCTGCGCTTCCAGGCCCTCGCCGCCGCCGCCCCGCTCGACTGAAAATCCCCGTTCTGTCTGCTTCAGACGAAGCCACGGGCCATCTGAAGCAGACAGAACCGGGGTTTTTAGGTGGTGTGGAAGACGGGGGTGGGGGAGCGGCGGGTCCGAACGGTCTCCCCGCCAGCGGTTACGCGCCTACGGTCCGCAGCGAGAGACGCTCACAATCGCCCGACGCGCGGTTGGGCAACCGCGGTCCGCGCCGAATGTTTTGCTGCCGCAAACCTGGGTTTCTCTCGAAGATGAGTCAATGGACTGATCCCGACGGGCGCCATTGGATCGACCACCCGCGCCACACTTGGTCACCGGACGGTCGGCTGCTCACATGGTGCTCGACCATCGGCGAGGACGGCGTGCGACGCCACATGTACCGACTTGGTCATCGTTCAATACCCGATGACGAGGGTGAACGGCTGCGCGAATTGTGGGGCGGGACGCCCGACTGATCGTCCGCTCACCCGTCGCCGGCGGCGAGGCGTCGGACGAAGGTCGATCGCGATCTCTGGCAAGGTGGTGAATGTGGACTATCAGTTGATCTCCGTCGACGATCACGTCGATCTGCCGTACGTCCCGTGCGATCTCTGGGAGCGGCGCCTCCCGTCGCACTTGCGTGAGCGCGGTCCACAGGTCGTCGAGCTCGCTGACGGTACGTCGGCATGGCGGTGCGACGGCGACGACTGGGGACGTTGGGCTGGCGGCAAGAGAGACAACGTCAAGCGGTCGTACCAGACCGCCCTCGAACGCGCCGGCCTCGACGAGGAGGGCATCCTGCGTCCGACGATCGCGTCGCTGCGTCTGCTCGACATGGACAGCGACGGCATCGAGGCGACCGTGATGTACGGCCCTGTCGGTGGCCGATCCCGAGCTGCGGCTCGCCGTGTACCGCGCCTACAACGACTGGCTCGGCGAGTTCTGCGCCGACGACCCGAAGCGACTGATCGGCGTGGCGATGCTCCCGGCCGAGGATGCCGCGGGGTCGACCGACGAGGTGCGCCGCCTCGCCGACCGCGGCGACGTCAAGCAGGTGAGCATGCACATCGCGCGAGTCAGCAGCCCGATCTACGACGACGAGTGGT
>DASUEW010000251.1:0-8519 GCA_036274875.1 Ilumatobacteraceae bacterium | reverse complement strand
TGCTCGCCAACATCGCCGGTCTCTACGCCGCGTGGCACGGCCCGGCGGGGCTCGAACGCATCGCCGGGCGGGTGCACGATCTCACGTCCGCCGTCGTGGCCGGCCTGCGGGCGGCGGGGCTGCAGATCCGCCACGACACGTGGTTCGACACGATCGTGGTCGACGGAATCGACGCCAGCGCGGCGATCACCAGCGCTCTCGAGCAGTCCCTCAACCTCAGGTTGATATCGAGAGACGCCGTAGGTCTGACCCTCGACGAGACGTCGAACCCGGAGGTGGTCGAGCGGATCCTCACCACCTTTGACGCGGCGCCTTCCGGCGACTCAGGAGCGGACAGCGAGAGCGGCATCCCGGCGTCGATGCGCCGCACGGGCGAATTCCTCACCCAGTCGGTGTTCAACCGGTACCACAGCGAGCACGAGATGCTCCGCTACCTGCGCCGCCTGGCCGACAAGGACCTGGCGCTCGACCGCACGATGATCCCGCTCGGGTCGTGCACGATGAAGCTCAACGCGACCACCGAGATGCTGCCGATCAGCTGGCCCGAGTTCGCCGACATCCATCCATACGCGCCCGCTGATCAGACCGCCGGTTACCGGTTGCTGATCGAAGACCTCGAACGTCGGCTGGTCGAGATCACCGGATACGACGCGGTGAGCCTCCAACCGAACGCCGGGAGCCAGGGCGAGTTCGCCGGGCTGCTCGCGATCCGGGCGTACCACCGCAGCCGTGGCGACGCACAGCGAACGATCTGCCTCATCCCGTCGAGCGCCCACGGCACCAACGCCGCCAGCGCCGTGATGGCCGGCTTCGACGTGGTGGTCGTCGGCTGCGACGCGCGTGGCAACATCGACGATGCGGACCTGGCGGCGAAGATCTCGGCGGCGGCCGACCGGCTCGGCGCGATCATGGTCACCTACCCGTCGACGCATGGTGTCTTCGAGGAAGGCATCACCGATCTCTGCCGTGCGGTGCACGACGCCGGCGGCCAGGTATACGTCGACGGCGCCAACCTCAACGCGCTGGTCGGCATCGCCCGCCCGGGTGCGTTCGGCGCCGACGTCAGCCACTTGAACCTGCACAAGACGTTCTGCATCCCCCACGGAGGTGGCGGCCCTGGCATCGGTCCGATCGGCGTTCGTGCGCACCTCGCCGAGTTCCTCCCAGGTGATCCGTTGGCGGCCGAGCGTGGCCCGGCCGGCCCTGTCGCCGCCGCCGAGTTCGGGTCGGCCGGGATCCTGCCGATCCCGTTGGCGTACCTCGCGATGATGGGTCCAGCGGGTCTGACACGGGCGACGCGTGTGGCGATCGCGGCGGCCAACTACGTCGCGACCCGCTTGGACGATCACTACCCGGTGCTCTACACGGGCGCCAACGGCAGGGTCGCCCACGAGTGCATCGTCGATCTGCGCCCGATCACGCACGCGAGTGGGGTGACGGTCGACGACGTGGCGAAACGACTGATCGACTACGGCTTCCACGCACCCACGATGAGCTTCCCGGTTGCCGGCACCTTGATGATCGAGCCAACGGAGAGCGAGGACCTGCGCGAGCTCGACCGCTTCTGCGACGCGATGATCGCGATCCGCGACGAGATCCGCCGCGTCGAGGCCGGCGAATGGTCGATCGACGACAGTCCGTTGCGACACGCACCACACACCGCGGAGGACGTGACCGGCGATTGGGATCGTCCGTACCCACGCCAGCTCGGCATCTATCCGGTGGCCTCACTGCGTAGCTCCAAGTACTTCCCGCCCGTCTCGCGGATCGATTCTGCGTACGGCGACCGCAACCTCGTCTGCTCGTGCGAACCGCTCGAGGCGTACGCCCAGTAGCTTCAATTCCCGTGGGCGACAACGACCAGCAGCAACGACACGATCCGCTCGGCGACGTCATCAATCTCATCGCCGCGCCGATCGCCGGCGGGATCCGCTCGGTCGAACAGTTCCGGCGTGGCGTCGACGAGCTGTTCCGCACGATCGACAACCTCAACAACACGCTGGCGACGATCAACGAGGCGGCGGCGCGAGTGAACCGCTTCATGTCCGACGTCGAGGAGCCAGTCCGTGCGATCCTGCCGCAGCTGACGCGGACGGTGCAGGCGGTGGACGAGCTGATGGAGGTCGTCAGTGGCCCGGCGCGGCGGATCGCGCCGAACCTCGTCCAGATCGTCGACACGCTCGGCTCACCGGCGTTCACGACGTTGCCGACCCAGCTCAGCGACTTCATGAAGCTGATGGGCGACGTCAGCCGGCGGCTCGGCCCGCTCGCCCAGTTCGCCGAATCGGCGGGCGGTATGTTCGGGTTCCGACTCCCCGGATCGTCACGCCAGGCACCGCCGACACGCGAGCCTGCTCCCCTGCCACCGGCGCCGCCGCCACATCGATCGCCGGCGCGTACGACCGCCGGGCGCGTCAGCGCGAGGAAGGCCACGACGAGGAAATCGGTGGCGAGGAAATCGGTGGCGAAGAAGTCGGTGGCGAAGAAGCGCTGACTCAACGACCGACGAACGGAGTCGCCACGACCTGACCCGGCATCAGGCTTCCGCGCACGTCGATCGCGACATCATCACCGGTGGACACCTCGGGTGGCACGAATCCGAGCGCGATGCCGTGCTCGAGGACCGGTGAGTAGTTGCCCGACGTCACCTCGCCGGCGGCCTGGCCGTCGACGATGATCGGGCAGCCGGCACGCGGTGGACGACGGCCGGGCGTCGAGATGCCGACGAGGTGCCGGTGGATGCCTCGCTCACGTTCGGCGGCGAGCGCGTTGCGTCCGGGGAAGTCGCCCTTGTCCCACGCGACCACCCAGCCAAGCCCGGCCTGCAGCGAGGTGATGCCGGGTCCGAGCTCGTGACCGTGCAGCGGCAGCGCGGCTTCGAGTCGAAGCGTGTCGCGGGCACCGAGGCCGGCGGGGACCGCGCCGGCCGATGCGAGGGCCTCCCACAGTGAACCGGCCACGTCGGCCGGCACCGCGACCTCGATACCGTCCTCACCCGTGTAGCCGGTACCGGCCACGATGCACGAGGTGTCCTGCCACGTGCAGTGCGCGACCCGGAATCGACCGACCGCGGCGGCCTCCGGCCAGAACGTCGCAACGGTCGATCGGGCGGACGGACCCTGGACGGCGATCACTGCCCGTTCGCTGGTGGTCTCACGTCCACCGATCGCGGCTCGCACGCGCTCGGTGTTGGATGCGTTCGGCATCACGTCGAACGCCGCCGCCTCCCCCCCGCCGTTCGGCGGAAGCCACCACACGATGATGTCGTCGAGCACCGATCCGTCCGAGTCGTCGAGCAGGTGGGTGTACTGGGCCCGGCCCGGCCCGATCTTCGACAGATCGTTCGTGAACGCGCGCTGCAGCACGACATACGAGTCGTCGCCGTCGACGCGGACCGTGCCGAGGTGCGACACGTCGAACATCACCACGCCCCGCCGGCAGGCGAGGTGCTCGTCGATCGTGCCGGTGTACTCGAGCGGCATCTCCCACCCACCGAACGGCACCATCTTCGCACCCGCCCGGCGATGGATCGCGTCGAGCGGCGACAGCTCGAAGGATGCGGTCATCCCACCCCGCGGGCGCGGCTGGCGATGCTCGCGTCGAGCGGCACGAGCTGGGTGTCGATGTCGTCTTTGACGCATGCCAACGACAACACGTTCAGCACTCCCTGGCCCTGGCGGAGCACATCGATCAACTCGTCGCCCTCGGCCAGCACGACCGAGTTGCCGCTGATCACCAGATGAGCCGACGCGATGTCGGCGCCGACATGCTTGCGCAGGTACTCGAACACATCGCGGACCGACTCCAACTTGATCCCGGCGTCGAGCAGCGTCTTGATGACGCGCAGCTCGAGCAGGTCGTTGTACGAGTAGCGCCGCCGGCTCCCACTCCCCGTGGCGTCGGTGACCGAGGGTCGGATCAGGTTGGTGCGAGCCCAGTAGTCGAGCTGGCGATAGGTGATCCCGACGACCTTCGCCGCCTGAGTCCCGCTGTAGTCGCTACCGTCCACCGGAGCTCCTCTCGAGCCGATCGTGTCCCGTGCTGCCCCAACCAGCGCGTGCGAACACACCAGTGTAGTTACGGGATTGGGATTCGGCAGCCTAGGCGCGTTCGCGACAGCGCGTCAATGCCGCTGCTCAGGTCAGCCGGACCGATCAGCCAGCGAAGTCTTCGGGACTGACGTTCTCGATGAAGTCGTGGAACTCGTCGAGGATCTCGTCAGCCTGATCCTCGCCCTCCGGCTCGGGCTCCTGACCGACCTCGTCGATCAGTTCGTCCGCTGCGTACAACGGAGCGTCGCACCGCACCGCGAGCGCGATCGCGTCGGACGGGCGGCTGGAGATCACCTTCGCCCCGGCGGAGGTCTCGAGGTGGAGCTCGGCGTAGTACGTGTGCTCGATCATGTCGGTGACGACCACCCGCTCGACTCGGGCACCGAGCACCTCGAGCGTCTGAAGGAACAAGTCGTGTGTGAGCGGGCGAGGTGGCGTGACGCCCTCGAGCGCATAGTGGATCGAGCTCGCCTCCGGGCTCCCGATGTAGATCGGCAGCAGTCGGTGACGACCCTCACGCTCGCGCAACAGGACCATCGGCGTGTTGGCCGGGATCTCGACTCGGACGCCGATCAGGTCCATCAGGATCACGTTTTGATCGTAGCCCTCCCCCGCAACTCCTGCGCGGTCGTGGTCGTCGTTCGTGGGGCCGGAAACCGTCCGTGCACGGAGCGGCCCAGTGCTAGCCCTCGAAGTGGTGCCTCAGTGCCGTGCGCATCAATGCCGCCCGTAGCCTGGCGCCCAGCGCGTCGAGCCTGCGGAGCTCGTTCAGCGCTTCCGTGCGCGACTCCGGGTTGCGCTGGCGCAACCGCGGCGTGATCAGCTGCTCGAACAGCGACGCCTCGCGCTCGACCGCCGTGCGCCACCCGCGGAGATGTCGTGCGTCGACACCGGCACGTAGGAACTCGGCGGCGACCTTGGCGATCTCGACGGCGTCGTCGCCGTACAGTGTCGTACCGCCGCTCTCGCGCCCGGTCACGATGCCGTAGCTTCGCAACTGGTCCAGTTCGGCACTCGTGATGCTGGTCATCGCGCACAGCTCGCCAGCTTCGAGGAGCACTCCGGGGAGGAGTTGCGGCGACGTCACGTTGCCTTCCGATCGGCCATTTGCGCCTCGAGTCGAGGCGTCGGTGCCGCCGGAGTCCGCCGGTGGAGGTGATGCATCGGGCGCCGACCGCTTCGCGGCCGGATGCGCGGCGATCGTGGCGGCCGGAACCTCGACATCGAGCTCGTCCCGGTGGTCGCGACCAGGATGTTCGTCGTTACGGTGCTCGTCAGCGCCGTGCTGGTCGCCGGGATGCTCGTAGTACCGGACGTCGTCACGGGCATCGTGACCAGGGTCGGCCCCGATCTGAACGTCAGCAAGACCGTCAGGCTTGGTCATCTCGCCGGACGGGTCGATCGCGCCCGAGTCGATCCGGTCCTTGATCACGCGCAGCGGCAGGTAGTTCTCGCGTTGCTCGCGCAGGATCACCTTCAACAACTCGACGTCGGGTTCGTAGAACTTGCGGTATCCCGACGGAGTGCGCTCGGGCGCGATCAGTCCCTGGCTCTCGAGGAAACGGATCTTGGAGATCGTGATGTCGGGGAACTCCGCGAGCAGGAGGCCGAGCACCTCGCCGATCGACAGGTAGCTCGTGTTCTGGACCTCAGGCATCGGTGCGCTCGAAATAGACGAGTCGGAACTTGCCGATCTGCAGCTCATCGCCGTGATGCAACAACGCGCGCTCGATCCGCTCCTGGTTCACGTACGTGCCGTTCAACGAGCCGCTGTCGGCCACCTCGTACCCGCCGTCGACACGTCGGATGTCGGCATGCCGTCGCGACACCGTGATGTCGTCGAGGCTGATCTCGCTGTCGGGATGCCGCCCGAGCCGCGTGAGGTCGCGCTCGAGGGTGAACCGGGCTCCGGCCTGCGGGCCGGCACGCACGATCAGCACCCCGGCACCGCGCGGGATCTCGCCGACGGGGACGACCACGTCGTCGGCCGGCCCGGCGGCTTCCTGCAACGGATCGACAGCGGCGAACGTGATGGTGCGGTCGTCGAGGTTGTCGAGCGCTGACCCGCAGCTCGAACAGAAGTTGCTGTCGGGAGGGTTGCGGTGACCGCATTGGTTGCAGAACGTGTACGCCATGACGCTGCCGTCAGCCGTCGATCATGGTGCGATAGGCGGTGTCGTCGAGCAGTGCCTCGTACTCGGCGCCGTCGGTCACCTCGATCGTGCAGATCCATCCCTCGCCGTAGGGGTCGTCGTTGAGCAGCGCCGGGTTCTCGCCGAGCGCGTCGTTCACCGCCGTGACGGTGCCACTCACTGGCGCATAGAGCTCCGACACCGACTTCGTGCTCTCGACCTCACCGATGGTCTCGCCCGCCCTCACGACATCGCCGACCGCCGGCAGCTGCACGAACACCACATCGCCGAGCGCGTCCTGGGCGTAGTCGGTGATCCCGACCCTCACCGACGTGTCGTCGCGGCTCGCCCATTCGTGGTCGGAGGAGTAGCGAAGCTGGCCGGGGACGTTCATTGGTGCAACCGTACTGTTCCTGAGGTAGAGGTCAACAGACTGCGGGTGACACTCAGGGCTGGATCGTCGATTGCCTCCCCGCCGTGACGCCGTCACGAATGAGCGGAATATAGGCGATGCCGGTGTAGTAGCTGAGCACGAGTCCGGGGATCGCGAAGATCCACGACGCGACCTCGAACCCGTTCGCCCCCGGGAAGTCGCTGTTTCCCAGCATGAACCCGGGAAATGCGAACATCAGCAGGAACGTCGCGGTCTTGCCCCACCAGGTCACGTCGAAGCGCGGCATCTTGTAGACGAGGGTGGCCAACGCGATCGTGCCACCGACCGCGATCTCACGCGCGAGCACCATGACCGCGAGCCACAACGGTGCCGACTCGTCGACGATGATCGCCGTGATTCCGACGACGAACAGCAACCGGTCGACGGTGGGGTCGAACATCTTGCCGAACTCGCTGACCTGGCCGAGTCGCCGGGCGAGGAAGCCGTCGACCCAATCGGTCGCGCCGAGCCCACCCAGCAGCCATGCGGCTGCCGCCCGGTTGTCGCGTCCGAACAACAGGTACAGGAACAGCGGAAGGCACAGCAGGCGGGCGAGCGTGATCACGTTTGGCACCGTCCAGACGTTCCGCACTGTGTCGCCGGCGTTCGTGGCGGCCGCGGTCGGGTCGGTGGCGCTCACACCGTGGAGCGTAGGGTGCCGCCGTGAGCGCTGGGTCAGAATGACGACGATCTTCTCGCGCATCATCGCCGGCGAGATCCCCGGCACGTTCGTCTGGCGCGACGACCGATGCGTCGCGTTCTTGTCGATCAACCCGATGGCGCACGGACACACGCTCGTGGTGCCGATCGAGGAGGTCGACCACTGGATCGACGCTTCACCGGAGCTGACGGCCCACCTCTTCTCGGTCGTGCGCGAGATCGGCCTCGCCCAGCGCGCCGCCTTCGCGTGCGGCCGCGTCGGTGTGATCGTGGCCGGGTACGAGGTCCCCCACTGCCACATCCACGTCATCCCGACCAACGCGATGGCCGAGTTGTCCTTCGCCAATGCGGCGACCTCGGTCGAGCGTGACGAGCTCGACCGCGCCGCCGACGCGATCCGGGCCGCGCTGCGCCACCTGGGCCATCGCGACCACGTCGTCTAGCAGCGCGAGCAGCCCGGCGTCACACCGGATCGGTCAGGTGGGGTCCCTTGTTGCGGACGTTGTTGACGTCGGTCGACACTTTGTGCGTCGTCAAGAGCGTGTCCGGCGCCGGGATCAACAACTTGCCGAGTGCGGTGATGTCCTCGTTGGACGGGTCGAGCCACTCGTCCCACGCCGACTCCGGCAGGATGACCGGCATCCGATCATGGATCGGCTCCATCGTGCCGTTGGCGGCCGTCGTGACCACCGCGGCGCTGTGGAGCCACGGCGCGTCGGGCGCGTCGGCGGGATCGCGCCACGCCGACCACAGTCCCGCCACCGCCAGCGGCTCGCCGTCGAGGCGCTGGACGTACATCGGCTGCTTGGCCGGCTTGCCTTGCTTAATGACCGGGCCATCGGGCGTGCCGGCAGCCCACTCGTAGAACCCGTCCATCGGGATGATGCAGCGGTGCTTCTTGAACACGCCCTTGAACGCCGGCTTCGAACCCAGCGTCTCGGCTCTGGCGTTGATCATCTTCTGGCCGATCTTGCGTTCCTTCGCCCACACCGGGATCAGACCCCAGTGGAAGATCTGCAGCTGCGGCTTGCCGTCGGGACCGGCGACGACTGCATAGATGTCGTTCGTCGGCGCCACGTTGTGGTTCTCGCCGAGCGTCTCGACGTCGGACTCGGCCCCGAAGTAGGCGGCGATCCGCTCCGGCGACGACGACGAGACGAATCGGCCACACATGGTTGCGGACCCTATCCGTGTCCCGCTCGTCGGGCGTCGGGCGCGCCCGAACGGCGGTGCGGTATCTCG
>DASUEW010000250.1:0-20303 GCA_036274875.1 Ilumatobacteraceae bacterium | reverse complement strand
GTTCGGCGTCGAGGTCGAGTCGTGGCGGAGCGAGCTTGTGGGTGAACGGGGCCTGGACCGTCGCCATCGTCACGGCTGTCGTGGTGCTCGGATCCGTCGGCGCTGCGTACGCGATCCGCGAGAGCCTGTTCCCGAGCCTCGGGGCCCCCACGACGCAGTCGGTATGGCAGAACCCCGCACCGGCCGACGAAGCGGCGCTCACCAGCACGCCGGCTCCCAGCACCAGCACGACCAGCACCAGCACGAGCACCACCACGAGCACCACCACGAGCACCGCCGTGCCCGCCGTGGTCGAGCCGGTCACGGTTCCGGGCGGGACACCACCGTCCACGAGCGTGAGCGGTGGTCACGGGAGCGGCGACGACCCGAGCCCGACTGCGCCGTCAGAGACGGCCGTCACGACGACCACCGACGACCATGGTGGCGGGTCCGGCCCCGGTGACGACGACGGGCCGAGCCCGACCACACCAACGGCGACGACGCCGGCGGCTCCCACCACCACCGACGACCATGGCGGTGGCGCTGCCCCCGGTGACGACGACGGTTCGGGATCATCCGGCGGCTCAGGGAGCGGGAGCGGTTCGGGTTCCGGCGGCGGCGGCGCCGACGACACCGCTCCCGACGACTGACTGCCCGTCGAACGTCGCCTCGAACGTTCTGCGACAACGTCGTCCTGGGAACATCACCCGAGACCGGACAACTTCGAAATCACCCGGGACCGGAAAGGTGCTCGCTCGCCCACAGCGCCGCTTGGGTGCGGTCCGTGACACCGAGTCGCTGGAAGACGCTGGTCAGGTGGGCTTTCACCGTTCGTTCGGCGATGCCCAGGCGACGCGCGATCTGCTTGTTGGCGAGTCCGTCCCGGACGAGGAGCAGCACCTCGCGCTCCCGATCGGTGAGCTGCGGCGTGTCCCGGCCGGAACGCCGTGACTCGACGAGCGCTCGGGCGGCCTTCGGATCGAGCGGGGATTCCCCGGCGTGCACGGCCCTGATGGCGTCGGCGATGTCGTCGGGGTCGGCGTGCTTGAGGAGGTAGCCGTCGGCGCCAGCCGAGAGCGCGTCGAGGATCCGGGTCTGGTCGGAGAACGAGGTCAGCACCAGCACCCGGCTCGAGGGGTGGTCGGCGCTGATGCGTCGAGTCGCCTCGACCCCGTCGAGCTCGGGCATCGACAGGTCCATCAACACGACGTCGGGATGCAGGTGCTTGACGGCATCGATCGCCTCGTTGCCGTTCGACGCGGTTCCGACGAGCTCGATGTCGTCGGTGGTGGCGAGGAGCTGTTCCAGTCCGGATCGCACGACGACGTGGTCGTCGACGACCAGAACGCGGATCCTGGGGCGTTCATCTGGGCCCGTTGTCATCGCGGCAGCCTGGCGTCGATCGGGATGGAAACCTCGACCCGGGTGCCTTCACCGGGGGCCGACCGCACGGTGACGGCGCCACCGAGATCGGCGATCAGACCGGCCAAGGCCCGCAGGCCGACGTGTCCGCCGGCGACTTTCTCGTCGAGCGTGTCCGCCGAGAACCCGCGACCGTCGTCGTCGACACTCAGCTGGACAAACGGGTGCTGGACAGAGGGGTGCTGGATCGAACCGTGCTGACCCGAACCGTGCTGGCCCGAATTGGCCACGATCCGGAGGGAGACGAGCACGTGTTTGGCACCCGAGTGGGTGACGACGTTGCGCAGCGACTCCTGGGCGGCGCGGTACACGAGGCCGGCGGTCTCGGGATCGACGTCGGTGTCGCCGAGATCGACGTCGAGTCGCGTTTCGAAGCCCCTCGTCGTGAGCCCACTGAGCAGGTCGCCGATGGCTGACTGCAGCCCTTCCTCCTGGAGGTTCGGCGGGTAGATCTCGACCAGCAGGGAACGCAGCGACTTGATGCTCGTGCGGATGGCCGAGGAGGCGTCGAGCACCTGCTGGCGGCCGATCGTTTCGCTCCGTCCCTGGGCGGCGAGCGAGAGCGACACGCCGGTCAGCTCCTGGACGACGCCGTCGTGCAGATCGCTCGCGATCCGGCGCCGCTCCGTGTCGGAGGCGTCGAGCGCGTGCCGGAGCAGCCGTTCACGTTCTCGTTGACTCGTCTGCAGGCGGCGCGCCATCGACCAGGCGAGCGGCACCTGCACCAGCTGGAGCACGACGAGTGCGCCGATGGTGATCGGCGCGAACTGCGCCCACAGGTGCCGACCGACTTCCGTCACGCCGCTGTACCGGAAGTACGCCTCGAACAGCAGCGGAACACCCGATGGCGTCTCGGTGCGGAGGTAGACCTCGAGCAGCTTCGAATCGGTCTCGAAACGGTTCTCCGGCTTGGACAGGTCGCTCACCTCGGCGCCCTGCTCGTCGCTCGTGAAGATCGCCCGCTCGTCTTCGCCGATCTCGAACCGCTCGCCGATCAGCCGGGGCTCGTCGGAATACAGGATCGTGCCGTCTTCGCCCCAGATCTTCACCCGGACGAGCGAGCCGCGAAGCACGGATGACCGGACCGCAGCGTCGATTCGGTCGAGCGCCTCGCGGTCCATCGTGAGCAGGTCGTCGCCGAGCAACGGGGTGACGATGCCGACGGAGCTCACGAACGCCACCCGCTTGGCCTCGTCGATCGCCTGCTGGGTACCGATCCTTCGACTCGCGAACGCCGTGAACGCTCCGACGAACACCAACGCGACGAGCCCGGCGATCGCGAATCGGGCAACGAGCGAGCCGACCGAGATCGGCCTGACCAGCACTCGGCCTCGAGGTTCTTCCACGGGTGTCTCCTGACGTCGCCGGTTCGAGCAGTCTCGGTTTGAGCAGCCTCGGTGTGATCAGTCCGAAAATGTCGCGGTGAACAGTCTCGTCGTTCGGAATCGCCGACGAGGCCGCACCGGGTGGTGCGGCCTCGTGGCGGGGGCGTCGGGAGCCCCCGGGGGGTTGGATCGGTCAGCCGTCGTCGCTGCCGTGGCCGGAGCCGTCGTCGTCGCCCCCGCCGTGGCCGGAGCTGTCGTCGTCGCCACCGCTGTGGCGGCCGGAGCTGTCGTCGTCGCTCGGTGCCGAGCCGGTGCAACGTGGGTCGTTGGCGTGCTCGGCCTCGTCGCACGGGCCGCTGATGTCGCCGGGCAGGCTGTTGGCGACGGTGTTGTCGGGCACCGTGTTGGCCGTGGCGGTGTTGTCGGGCACGGTGTTGGAGGGCACGGTGTTGGCCGGGGCCGTGCTGGCCGTCGTCGGCACCGACGGTGTCGGGACGGTGACCTTCGGCTTGGCCGGGACGCTCACGACCAGGCATTCGGGGTCACCGGCGTGCTCGGCCTCGTCGCAGTTGCCACGGACCTCGCCGGGGACGCCGTTGTCGTCGGGTGTTCCCGACGGCTGCGCGGCGGCAAAGGCGGGAACGGTGACGCCGATCGCAGCAACGCCGGCGATGATCCAGATCAGGTGTCGCTTCATGGGGGGTATCTCCTTGGTAGGTGGTGTGACACCATCAAGCCCAGGAACGACGTGCGGGTTGCTAGTGGACGTAGGTACTACGACTCGCACTGGCGCGGGTCAGCCGGGTTCCCGACCGAGGAGTCGGGCAGTCGGTGTTGGAGCGCGAAGTGGCCGATGTGGGTGGAAGGATCAACGCTGCCCGGCGCGCTGGGGGATGAGCGTGGCGTCGCAAGGGTCGCACAGCCAGAAGTCGGCGGTCGGCGCCGGCCCGGCCGGCGCGTCGCCAGGGAACATCTGGAGGCAGCGCCAGCATCGACGTTCGGCGAACTCGGGTGCGGCCGCCTCGATCTCGCCGGCCAGCTCAGGAGCGTTCGGCGGCGCAGGGTCCGCGGCGGTTGGGATGTCATCAGCGTGCGGCATACGAGTCCTCTCGATTTGCGTGGGCCATCACCCGGGCGTGCACGAACTCGAGCTTGGTCACGACGACGGGACCGAGGGTGAACGGGTAGGGCCGCGTGGATCCGAGACCGTCGGCGATCGCGTTGATCGTCTCGGCGACCGGCAGCCACCGCTCAAGGATCGACGAGAACGACTGGGCATCGTCCGCTCGCCGCCCCCTGACGGCGCGCGTGCCGTCCTGCCTGGCGGCGGCATACAGCCCGTGGCTGTCGGCGGTCTGGAGACCGTCGCGCGTGTGCAGGTAGTGCGCGAACGTCTCGGCCCAGTCTTCGAGCGGGTGGGCCGCCGCGTAGGCCGTGACGAATCGGCTCGAGTCGGCCTCGTCGGCGCCGGTGCGAGTGCGTCGATAGTGCTCGTCGAGCGCCGACGAGTAGTCGTCGCGTTCGTCGCCGAACAACGCGCGGAAGTCGGCGATCTCGTTGGGCTGACTGACGAGCTGAGCGAAGTAGTAGTGACCGACCTCGTGTCGCAAGTGCCCGATCAGGGTCCGGAACGACTCGCCGAGATTGCGGCGGAGCTCGTCACGGTGCCGCTCGTCCGCCTCGCTCAGATCGAGCGTGATGATGCCCCGATCGTGCCCGGTCACGCCGGACGCACCCGGGACGTGGACGAGGTCGAACGCCAATCCGTGAGGTGCCACCGATGAACGGGGCTCGATCGGCAGGGCCAGCTCGCCGAGCTGGAACACCAGCCGCCGCTTCGCGGCCTCGGCGGCCGACCAGGCGACGACGGCAGTGGGATCGGCCTCGTCCGGGCGGCCCCTCGTCAGCCGGCACGACAGGCACCAGACGTCGCCTTCGTCAGCGGGGAGCATCCAGTTGCATCCCCACGACGCGTTCAGGCACCGCCACTGAACCGTCGAGTCCCCGTCGACGACGTATCTGGCGGGGCCGTCGGCGACGAGCACCACGACCTCGCGGCGGTCCGACAGGTAGCCGACCGCGCTGGCGCAGTTGTCACACGACATCGACTCGAAGCCGATCTCGTGATGGCACGTCGAACAGATGAAGACTCGCACCCGGCGTCAATCCTGCGCGCGGCCGAGGTGGGCGGCGAGGAACCTGCGTCCCTGCACGGTGACCTCGAGCTCGGCGAAGTACGGCGCCGGCTTGGCGCCGCCACGTGCTCCCCATATGAACTTGCGCTCCTTCGCCTCGGCGAGGCAGGCCGCGACGTCTTCGGGCGACCAACGCAACGATTTCGACAGGGTCGTGTTGTCGGCCAGCTTGTCGGCCTCGTCGCCCGCTTGGATCGCGGCGAGCACGCGTGCCAGGCGCTCGTCACCAGCGGTTGAGACGTCGGACTCCGTCATCGCCGCGCCACGATTAGGTCAGGTCGGCCCATCGCTCGCAGCCAACGGCCGTGCGAGCGGAGCGCTGCCCACACCCCGGGATGGAGACGGTAGGGCAGGCCCTGCTCGCCGCACACCCGATGGAACCTGGCGGCGACGATCGGATACACCGTGTGCGGGAGTCGCGGGGCGAGATGGTGTTCGATCTGATGGTCGAGCCCACCGACCAACCAACGGAAGGCATGGCCGATGACCGGAACGGGCGAGGCGATGTCGACTGTCGTGCGGAGCTGGTGGGCGAAGAAGTCGCCGCCGCGTCGCGGCGCCTGCTCGTCCTCGAACTCGGCGACGTCGACGCAGTGTGCGAGCTGGAACGTCACGGCCAGCACGAACCCGACCAACCACGAGCTCAGCAAGTAGAAACCGAGCACTCCCCACCACGGGTTGGTCAGGAGTGGGATCACGACGGCCCAGCCTAGGTGCAAGAACTTGCCGGCGAAGACCCTGGCGACGACAGAGGGTCCCGGCCTGGTGCGCAGCGGCTGGGGACCGATCCGCGCCGAGGCAAGGGTCCGAAAGTCGCCGAACACCAGGTTCTTCAACGCGAAGAACCCGTACAGGAACCACAGGTACACGTGCTGCCACCGATGCCACGGATGCAGTGGCTGCATCGGGGCCAAGCGGGCGAACGGGGCCTGCGAGATGTCGCTGTCGACACCTTCGACGTTGGGGTTGCCGTGGTGGAGCTGGTTGTGCTTGAACCGCCACAACCAGGAGCTCCCGCCGAGGGCGTCGAGGCTGTAGCCGGCGACACGGTTCAGCCACATGTGGGTGGAGAACGAACCGTGATTGCCGTCGTGCATCACGCCGGTCGCGAGCGCGATGAGTCCGGTCACGAGCGTTGCGGCGCTCAGCAGGCGGAACGGCCAACCCAGCTCGGAGAGGACGAGGGCCCAATAGCTGCCGGCGAGCATGAGCGCGATCCAGATCGACTTGGCGTGCAGCCGGCGGCGAGCACGGAGCACTTCAGCCGCCGTCGGCAGCACCGAACGCCACGACGAGGCGATCGCGAGTCGATCGTCGGCCGATGTCGGGCCGGGCCGGCCTTCCTCGTTGGCGGTGGGGGTCTGGTCGATCGTCGTTGTCTGCGAACGTTCGTCAGATACGACGATTTGCAGCATGGAACCTCCTGAGGCACAGCTCAGCGCAGGGGAATACCCATTTCGCGCCGTGTCGAACCGCCGAATCCGGTTTGGGGGGCACCCGGGCTCGTTCGTAAAGAACGGGCCCTCACCGGCCGATAGAACGACGAGCAGGTGCGACGCGTCGACATACGGGGCAGCTGGATCCAGTGGGAGGTGTCGCGATGTCGAAGAAGACGATCACAATCGGAGTGCTCTCCCCTGTCACCGGCGGGTTCTTCTACGGCAACATGCTCGCCGGGATCACACGCGAGGTTTCCGCAGTCGGTGGCCGAGTCATGGTCGTCCAGACGCTGCACGCCGGGCTCAGCAGCGACGAGGTCGTGGGAGCACCCAACTTCGAGACGCCGATCGGTTGGGAGCATCTCGATGGTGTCATCGCGGTTGCGACCGGCACGCAGCGGAACTACCTCGACCGCCTTCGTGCGGCCGGCAAGATCGTGGCCCTCGCGAGCCACTCGATCGACGGCTTCGATGCCGCATCGGCGATTCCCGACAACGTCATCGGCCTCACGTCGGCCGTCGACCACCTGATCGGACACGGTCACACCCGCATCGGGTTCGCGGCCAACCTCATCCAATCCGACATGCGCGCCCGGTACGAGGCCTACCGCGCGGCCCTGCTCGCCCGCGGCATCGATCCCGAGCCGGCGTGGTTGTTCGCCGCTTCCGACAACGCCGAGCAGGGGGGTCGTGACGTCGCGCAACACATCGTGGCGGCCGGCATCCCCGTCACCGCACTCGTCGTGGCAACCGATCGCAACGCCATCGGCTGCATGGCTGAACTCGCAGACCTCGGTGTCAACGTGCCTGACGATCTCGCGATCGTCGGGTTCGACGGGTTGGATGCCGGGGCCCACACGCGGCCGACGCTCTCGACCGTGAGCCCGCGCTTCGAGGAGGTCGGCGCGGCTGCGGCGCGACTCGTACTGGCCCAGTTGCGCGGTGAGGAAGTCGAGATTCGTGAGCACGTGACGCCATCGGAGCTCGTCGTGCGTGAATCGTGCGGATGTTCGGGTGCCAACGGGTTCATGGGCGGTCACGCGGCGACCAGTTTCTGGCGTGATCAGGCCCGGATCCACGTGTCACTGAGCGCGATTCGCGAGAACTTGATGCGCCAGCAGTACGAAGTCGGAGTGCAGTTGCTCGACCACGTTCGAGCGGACCCGAAGCGGCTCGAGTGGCTGACGGCGACAGACGTGCGTGGGGCGTACCTCGCCCTGTGGGACGGCGATCCATCGGCGGGACGCGTCACCATCGCCGGCGTCTACGACCCCGAAACCGTCCTGCCTGACGTGGTGGGCACGACCACCGCCGTCGAGCAGTTCCCGCCGGCGGGGCTCATCGAGCTGGCCGTCCCACGGCGCGCCGAAGTCACGACCGTAGTGCCGGTCAAGGCGCGTGGCCTCGACTTCGGTCTGCTGGCGATCGTGTCCGAGATCGACGAGACGTCGGCCACCGGACGCGAGTCCCAGAACCAATGGGCGGCGCTGCTGACCGCCGCGCTCGAGCAACAAGCCTTGCTCGAGAGCGTGCGAACGAGCGAGAAGCGCTACAGCCTTTGGGCGGTGGCGACACAGGACGGTCTCTGGGACTGGGATCTGACGACCGACACGATCTACTACTCCGGGCGATCCATGGAGATGCTCGGTCACGACAACCGCGGCGCCACCGCCGGACCGTCAGTGTGGTTCGACTCTGTTCATCCTGACGATCTTGCGCGTTTGCGTGAGGTGTTGGGCGCGGCGGTGACGGGGCAACCGTTGCCGATCGGGATCGAGCACCGGCTCCGTGGCGCGGATGGTGCCTATCACCACGTGTCGTGCCGGGCGCTGCCGGTCGGTCCGGCGGCGGGCCCCGCGACGCGAATCGTCGGCTCGATCCACGACATCGAGCCTCGCAAGCAGCTCGAGGAGCAGCTGCGGCAGGGCGCGCTGTACGACGAGGTGACGGGCCTGCCCAACCGCAAGATGTTCCTCGAGCGGCTGAGCCTGACCATCGCCCAGGCTCGCCGGTCGCCCGGGTTGCGCTACGCCGTGGTGTTCCTCGACCTCGACGGCTTCAAGCTCATCAACGACTCGCTCGGCCATCAGGTCGGCGACCGGTTGCTCGCGACGATCGGCGAGCGGTTGCGCGCTGGACTGCGCGAGACCGACCTGGCGGCGCGGTTCGGCGGCGACGAGTTCGCGATGCTGCTCCACGCGATCGAGCCGGCCGCTGTCGGCCCGATAGTGGACCGGATGCAGGCCCACCTCGCGGCCCCGATCGAGCTCGACGGGCACGAGGTCTCGGTGACGGCGAGCGTAGGTATCGCGATGAGTGGGCGCGCTCATTCGAACGCCGAGGACGTGCTGCGAGACGCTGACATCGCGATGTACCACGCCAAGGCACACCGGCGCGGTTCGAGCGCCGTGTTCGACGTCGACATGCACGCCGGAGTGGTGACCCGCCTCGGGTTGCAGACCGAGCTCCGCACGGCGATGGATCGCGGACAGTTCGAGATGCACTACCAGCCGATCGTCGATCTCGACAACGATGTCACCGATCACTTCGAGGCGCTCGTCCGCTGGCGTCACCCCGAGATGGGCCTCGTGCCGCCGCTGGACTTCCTGCCGGCGATGGAGGAGACCGGCCTGATGGTGAAGCTCGAGCGGTGGATCGTCGACGAGGTGTGCCGCCAGATCGCACAATGGCGCAATGCGTACGACGGCCCGGTGAACGTGAGCGTGAACGTCTCACACCGCCTGTTCTCGGACGCCGGCCTGCTGCCACACATCCTCGACTGCCTCCATCGCCATCAGCTCCAGCCCTCCAATCTGACCCTCGAGATCGCCGCCGCTGTGATCGTGCGCAATCCCGGCGTGGCAGGCGTCGTCCTCGACGAGCTCCACGCAGCAGGGATCGACATTCAGATCGACAACTACGGCACGGGCATGTCGTCGTTGCACGCGTTGCACCGCTTCCCGGTGCGCGGGTTCAAGATCGACCGCTCGTTCATCGGCGAGCTCGATGCCGATGAGCGCACGACCGAGCTCGTGCGAGCCATCATCGCCATGGGTCGCGCGCTCCGAGTCGACGTCGTCGCCGAGGGCGTCGAGACAGAGGCCCAGCTGGAGCTGCTGCGCGAGATGGGCTGTCACACCGCGCAGGGGTTCTGGTTCACGAAAGCAGTCGATGGCGACACGGCCGCACTGATGCTCGGCCAGGCGCTCCCGAACCGCGGCCGGGTCGCGCCTCGCGATTTGACCCTTGATGTCGTGGCGCAAGGAGTCGGTGCGGCGATCGAGTAGAGCGCGATCGAGCAGCCGAGGTCAGCGGGAGCAGGACACGCATGTCTCGGCGTCGGGGATCGCCTCGAGGCGCTCGGGCACGATCACACCGCCGCAACGCGCGCACTGCCCGTACGTGCCGTCCTCGAAGCGTTCCACCGCGCGCGTCGCAGCAGCCGCGGTGACGCGTGCTGCCTCCAACAATCGTCGCGTCGAGTCGCGATCCTCGAGGATCACACTGGGATCGGCGAGAAGTTCGGCGTACTCGGTCTCGAGGCGGGCGAGGTTCGTTTGCGCATGTGCGAGCTCGGCGCGCAAGGTCGCATCGGTCGAATCAAGCGCCGCGTCGGAACGGTCGGTCGGTTCGTTCGACATGGTTGACCAACTCTACTGCCGACCCGCCCGTTGGGGGAGAAGTCGCCGCCGTCGCAGCTCACCACCGGCCGATGCGATGATCTGCGTCGACGATCGGTGCACGATCGGTCCTCGATCTGACAGGGAGGCCTCGATGACCCCGCTCTACACCGCGACCGCGCACGCCACGGGCGACGGGCGCAACGGACACACCCGCTCCGACGACGGAATCCTCGACTTCGACGTCCGCATCCCGAAGGAGATGGGCGGCGCCGGCGGCGCCACCAACCCCGAGCAACTGTTCGCAGCGGGCTACGCGGCGTGCTTCCACTCTGCTCTCAAGTTCGTCGCCGCGCAGGACAAGCTCGACGTCACCGACACCGAGGTCTCGGCCTCGGTCGGCATCGGCCAGATCCCGAGCGGTGGTTTCGGTCTGGCCGTCGAGCTCGACGTCCACGCGCCGAGACTCGATCGTGCCACTGCCGAGGCGCTGGTCGAGAAGGCCCACCAGGTCTGTCCGTACTCGAACGCGACACGCGGCAACATCGAGGTGAAACTCACCGTGGTCTAGCTGGTCACTGCGAGCGACGCGGCGTCAGCCGAGGAGCGGCCGGCGGCGGCCTGCGTGGCCGGGGAACGCAATTGCGGCCTGCGTGGCCGGGGAACGCAATTGCGGCCTGCGTGGCCGGGGACCGCAATTGCGGCCTGCGTGGCCGGGGAACGCAATCATGGTGTGACGAGTCGGTGCGATCGGGCGGCGCGGACGATGCTCGTGATCGCGAGCACGCCGAAGAATACGATCACCGACGTCAGCGCCATCGTGGCCCCGGCGGCCGTGCGGTGGTGCCAGCTGACGAGCAGGCCGACGACCGCGGCCAGCGAGCCGAGGCCGATCGAGAACAACATGATCGTGGGGACGCGGCGACCGATGAGGCTGGCCGCGGCTGGTGGTGCGACGAGGAACGCGAACACGAGCAAGTTCCCGACCGTCTCGAACGACGACACGATGGCGATCGCGACGAGGGCGAGCAACGCCGCGTTGGCGAGGCGTGGGCGAAGTCCGAGCACGCTTGCCAGCGTCTCGTCGAACGTCATCACGAGGAACGCGCGGTAGAACACCACCACGCCGCCGACGGCGATCGCGGCAGCGATCGCCTGACGGGTGATGTCGTCACCGGTCACGCCCGCCACCGACCCGAACAAGAACCGATTGAGGTCGCCCGTGTACGACGCCCGCTGGGTCGACATGATGACGACCGCGAGAGCAAGGAACCCGACGAACAGCACGCCGATCGACGCGTCGTCGGGGAGTGGGCTGTGCGACCGGATGAGGCTGATCCCGCCGACCATCGCGCCCGCCGCGATCAGCGCCCCGAGCGTCGTGCTCTGACCGATGATGAACGCGATCGCGATGCCGGGCAGCACGCCGTGGGCCAGCGCGTCACCGAGGAAGCTCATCCCTCGCAACACCACCCATGTGCCAACCACCGATGTCGTGATCACGGTCAGCAGGCCGGCGACGAGCGCGTCGCGCATGAACGCGTTGTCGACGAACGGGTCGACCCACCAGGCCCACGGCTCGCTGAGCCACGTCATGACAGCTCGCTGAGCCAGGTCATGACGGGTCGCTCATCAATCGTCACGTCAGCGCGTCGGCGATCAGTCGCGCATCGGTCGACAACAGGCCGAGGTACGTGTCGGCACCCGATTCGGCTGGCCCCAGCGAGTCGGTGAACAGCGTGACCACCTCGACGTCGCCGACCGCTTCGGCGAGCGCGTCGGCCTCGACGCTCGAGTGCTGGGCCTCGGTGAAGATGGCAGGCACGTCGGCCTCCTCGATGAGGCGTACGAGCTCTTGGAGGTCGGCGGGATTGGCCTCCGCGAGCGTCGATGGCGACGGGATGACGGCGCCGAGCACCTCGAAACCGTAGTGCTCGGCGAAGTAGCTGAGCGCCTCGTGGTTCGTGACGAGCGTCCGACGATCGGTCGGGATCACGTCGAGCATCGCGGTGATCTCAGAGTCGGTGGCGGCAATCGCCGTCCGATATCCATCCAAGCACTCGTCGACGCGTCCGGCGTCGAGCCCGCCCCGCTCGACGAGTGCGTCACGGAGCGCTGGGAGCGCCGCCGCGACGCGCGTCGGATCGAACCAGACATGCGGATCCCCGTCGCGATGCTCCGCGTCTTGGCTCTCGAGCGGCGTCATCTGATCGGCGAAGCGGAAGACCGGCGTGCCGTGGTCCTCGGCGGCGGCGATCATGTCCTCCAGCGACTCCTCGAGGAGGAGGCCGTTGGCGACGATCAGGGCGGCGCTCTCCAGCACCTCCCGGTCCTGCAGGGACGGCTCGAACGAGTGCGGATCACCGCCGGCGGGGATGATCGTCTGGATCTCGGCGAGCCCGTCGCATGCCAGGCTGCTCGTCACATCGGCCCAGATGCTCGTGGTGGCCACGATCGACGGCGTCTCATGTTCCGAATCCGGCCCCGTCACCGCGCCGTCTCCGCAGGCCGCGACGACCACGATCAGCACCGTCTGGACCACGAGTGCGGTGCGGTACCGTCGCTGCATTGCGGCCTTTCTGATGGGTCGCTCGGACTTGATGAGTCGCTCGGAGCCGAAACTATACTGGGAGTCATTCCCATGACCAACAGCAGGACACCAGCGACCAGCTCCGGGACCGAGTTGGCCCGGCTGTCGGGCGCTTCGGTGCGCTTCGGGGAGGTGCTCGCGCTCGCGCCGACCGACCTGGCGATCCACGCGTCGTCGTCGATGGCACTGGTCGGGGCCAACGGCAGCGGCAAGAGCACGTTGCTCAAGCTGCTCGCCGGTCTCCTCGCGCCCACCACTGGACGCGTCTGGCGCGCCGACGGAGTGGGGGTCGCGTTCGTCGCCCAGCAGCACGGGCACCACCGCTGGTTGCCCCTGATGGTCGACGAGGTGCTGCGCATGGGGACCTACCGCGGCCGTCCGCTCGTGCGGCGCATCCGAGCCGACCAGCGCGCCGAGGTCGCCGCGATCGCAGAACGCTTGGAGGTCGCCGACCTGCGCCGGCGGGCGTTCGGCGCGTTGTCGGGTGGCCAGCGGCAGCGTGTTCTCGTCGCCCAGGCTCTCATCGGTTCGCCGCGGCTGCTGCTGCTCGACGAACCGATCACCGGGCTCGACCTGGCGAGCCAGCAGACGATCCTGGCCGTGATCGGCGACGAGATGGCGGGCGGGTCTGCGGTCGTGTACTCGACGCACCACCTCGAAGAGGCCCGCCGCGCCGAGCGTGTCGTCCTCCTGGCCGGCGAGATCGTGGCGGCCGGCCCACCGTCGGACGTTCTGCGCGCCGACTTGCTAGCCCTCGCGTTCGGAGGGCGGGTGCTCCGAATCGACGATCGCACCATGATCGTCGACGATCACGGACACGGCGTGCACGATGGGAGCGACCACGATCACATCGACGGAGCACACCACTTGCCCGCCAATGAGTCGACATAGCGTGCCGCGGTAGCGTGATGACTCCGATGGGGAGCAACGTCGAACTCCACCGCACCGTGCGCGAACGGCTGTCAGAGCGCGAGCAGCGCTACACCACCGGGCGGCGCCGAATCGTCGATGCGCTCGTCGCGGCCGATGGCCCGGTGACGCTGCCCGAGTTGCTGACCAAGCAGCCGGCGCTCTCGCAGAGCTCCGCGTACCGCAATCTGTCGATCATGGAGGAGGCGGGCATCGTTCGTCGTCTGGTCCACGGCACCGAGCACGCCCACTACGAGCTCGCCGAGGATCTGACCAGACATCACCATCATCTGATCTGCGAGAACTGTGGGCTGATCCGCGACATCACGCTCAACGCCCGCCTCGAGCGCTCGCTCGACTCGGCGTTCGACGGGGTGGCCCGCGCCGAGGGCTTCTCGCCGCGGCACCACGCGATCGACATCTACGGCCACTGCGCCGCCTGCGCCGCCTGAGTGGCGGCGGGCGTGTGGAGGGTGCCCGCACCACCTGGCGTGGTGCGTCGCCGGCGGGCAGGCTGGGGCGATGGGCATCGACGACGAGTCCGGCATCTCCGCCAGCGCCGACGTGCTGCGGTGGGCGAGCATCGCCAGCGTGCAGTACGCCCTCTCGATCGACGACCGTCGAGTCGCGCCCGACGCCGAGGCGACGGCGGGCCTCACCGCCTTCGACGAACGGCTGCCTGACGTGGGCGCCGACGAGCTGGCGACGCTTCGCCTCCTGTACGACGTGGGGAGCCCGGCGTCTGTCGCCACCACCGGCAGTCGCTACTTCGGCTTCGTGAACGGTGCCACGTTCCCGGTGGCGCTCGGCACTTCGTGGCTGGTCAGCGCGTGGGATCAGAACGCGGCGCTGCCGGTGATGTCGCCGGTCGCCGCCAAGCTGCACGACGTCGTCCGGGGTTGGCTCGTCGACGTCCTTCGCCTCCCGGCCGACACCGGGGTTGCGTTCGTCTCCGGCGCGACGGTCGCCAACGCGTCGTGCCTCGCGGCTGCCCGCGACGCGTTGCTCGCCGGGCTCGGATGGGATGTTCAGTCCGACGGTCTGTTCGGGGCGCCCGAGATCCAGGTGGTCGTCGGCGCACGTGCTCACACCACGTTGTCGAAGTCGCTCGGCCTCGTGGGGCTCGGACGCAACCGTGTCGTCGTCGTGCCCGCCGACGACCAGGGACGCCTGCGCGCCGAGTTGCTGCCCGACCTCGACGGGCCAGTACTGGTGTGCGCCCAGGCGGGCGAGGTCAACACCGGGGCGTTCGACCCGTTCGACGAGATCGCCGACTGGTTGGCGGGCCGGTCGGGCTGGCTGCACGTCGATGGAGCGTTCGGCATGTGGGCGCTCGCCGACCCGAGCCGGGCTGGCCTCGTGCGCGGCCTCGACCGGGCCGACTCCTGGGCGACCGATGCGCACAAGTGGCTGAACGTCACCTACGACTGCGGCATCGCCTTCGTGCGCCGGCTCGACGACCTGCAGCGCACGTTCGCAGCGGCCGCCGGATACCTACCACCTGGCGACGGCTTCGAAGCGATGCACCACACGCCACAGTCATCACAGCGTGCCCGTCAGGTCGAGGTGTGGTCGGTGCTGCGGACGCTTGGCCGACAAGGCGTCGCAGAGTTGGTGTCGCGGGCGTGTGATGTCGCGACGGCGATCGCCGCGCGGCTTCGTGCCGGCGGGCTCACGATCCTCAACGACGTGGTGCTGAACCAGGTGCTCGTGCGGTTCATCGACGGACCGACGACCGAGGCGTTGATCGCCGAGATCCAAGCCGACGGACGCATCTGGTGTGGGCCGACTCGATGGGACGGAGCGACGGCGATGCGGATCAGCGTGTCGTCATGGAAGACCGACCTCGACGACGCGGCGTTCGCCGCCGACGCGATCCTCGACTGCGCGAGCCGTGTTCGCGCCGGCCAGTGATCCGGCACGTGGCTACGAACCGAGTTCGGTGCGTTCGGGCGAGAACGCGAGCTCGCGGATCCGGGCGAGCAGGACCTCGATCGCCGGGCGGTTGAGGCCGCCCTCGGGGATGATCACGTCGGCGTACCGCTTGCTCGGCTCGATGAATCGCTCGTGGCTCGGCCGCACGGTGGTGATGTACTGCTCGATGATGTTCTCGGGCGTGCGCCCGCGCTCCGCGACGTCACGACGGATGCGCCGGATCAGGCGCAGGTCAGCTGGCGTGTCGATGAAGATCTTGAGGTCGAAGCGATCGCGCAGGATCGGTTCCCACAGCACGAGGATCCCTTCGACGACCACGATGCGGGCCGGCTTGACGACCCGCACCTCGTGCGAGCGATCGTGGATCGCGTAGTCGTAGACGGGGACCGGCACCGATGCCCCCGCCACGAGCGCCGCGAGGTGGTCGTTCATCAACGGCCAGTCGAACGCGTCGGGGTGGTCGTAGTTGGCGGTCCGCCGCTCCTCCAACGTCTCGCCGGGGCGCTCGACGTAATACGAGTCGAGCTTGATCAGCGAGAGGTGGTCGACGCCGGTGAGCTCGACGAGTCGCTCGGCGATCGTGGTCTTCCCGGAGCTCGATCCGCCGGCAACCCCGATCAGGAACGGTCGGTGGTCGAGCGAATCCATCGGGTGAACGATAGGTGAGCCGAGCCGAGGGTCCTTGTGTCGCACCCACCCCGACGGCGAAGCTGTCGAGCGTGATCAGCGAACGCCACCAGGCCATGCTCGAGTTCGAACGCACGTGGTGGAACCATGACGAGCCGAAGGATGCCCTGATCCGCGCGCGATTCCAGTGCTCAGCCGACGACTACTATGCCGAGCTGAACGATCTGGTCGCACAGCCTGGGGCGATGGAACACGATCCACTCGTGGTCCGTCGGCTGCAGCGGCATCGCCTTCGGCGGCGCCGTGAACGGCTCGAGACCGGCACGGATTTGCAGGGAGGCGCAAACCCATGAGCAGCGACGTACCTGAGGGCTCCGGGCCGGGACCAGTTGGCCGCCGTCCACGCGCTGGTGATGGCGGTGCGCCCGCCAGCGGGGCGCTGGCCATCGTGTTGGCGATCGTGGCCGTCGTCGCCGGATTCTTGATCCTGCGATCGATCAACGACGACGACGACGGCGATGTCGGCGAGGACACTGACGGAACGCTCGTGTCGGGCGAGACCACGACCACCACCCTCGCCGGCAGCGTCACGACGCTGCCCGTCGTGACGTCGACCACCGAGCCGGCGCTGGTGCTCGACCCGAACGTCACGGTGATCGTCGCCAACGCCAGCAACGTCAACGGGTCGGCGGCCCAGATGACACGAGCCCTCGAGGTCGTCGGCTACACGATGGGGGACCCGACCGACCGGGCCGCCTCGACGCCCCAGCTCGAAGCGTCGGTGGTCTACTTCGACCCGGCCGTCCCGAACTCCGACGCGGTCGCCCAGTCGGTCGCGCGCTCGCTGGGCGGCGTCGACTCGATCTCCGCGGTTGCGGTTCCAGCGCCGACGGCGTCCGGCGAGCTCGGCGGGGCAGGCGTGCTCGTGATGCTCGGCATTGACAAGGCCGGCAAGACGCTCGACGAGTTGACCGGGGCGACGGCCGACACCACCCCGACCGGTGCGACGTCACCGCCGGTGGCGGGCGGCACCACCCCCGACTCGACCACCGCCCCCTGAGGCATCGCCCGCCGCTCAGGCCGCCGGCCACCGCTCCGTGAGCACGGCGAGCGCCGCCTGCTCGATGCACCACAACGGCTCGCGCTCGGCCCGTTCGAGGCCGAACCGCTCGACGAGGGTGGTGGTGGGGATGCGCCGGCGGGCCTCGTCGTCGGCGTCACCCACGATCGCGTGCACGGCCGCGCCCGCCTCAGCCGCGTATGCGGCGACGCCACCGACCACCTTGCCCTCGAAGCTCTGCTCGTCGAGGTGGCCCTCGCCGGTGATGACGAGATCGGCGCCGTCGAGACGGTCTGCGAGGTCGACCTCGTCGGCGACTAGCTCGAACCCCGGTGCCAGCCGACCGCCGAGCGCCGCCAGGGCCCCGGCCAGCCCGCCCGCGGCGCCGCTCCCGGGGATCGTGGAGACATCGACCCCGTACTCGTCGCGGTACATCTGATGGAGACGCTCGAGTCGGCGCGTCAACAACGCGACCTGCGCGGAAGTGGCGCCCTTCTGGGGCCCGAACACGCTGGCCGCGTCGACGAACAGCGTGGTGACGTCGCAGGCGACGAGCAACACGACGCGGCGGAGGCGCGCCGGCGCGTGGATGGCCCGCAGCGCTCCGAGGCCTCCGTCGGTCGTCGCCGACCCACCGAGGCCGACGATGATCCGGTCCGCTCCGGCGTCGAGCGCCCGATCGATCAGCTCACCCACCCCGGTGGTCGTGGCTGCCATCGGGTCGTTGCCCTCGGCCCCACCGGCCAGGACGAGTCCGCTCGTGCGCGCCATCTCGATGATCGCCGTGCCGCGGTGCAGCCGCCACTCGGCCTCGACCGGGTCGCCCAACGGGCCCGTCACGACAGTGCGGCGATTGGGCCCGCCGAGCACGTCGAGGAGGCCCTCGCCGCCGTCGGCCAGGGCGACCTCCTCGCAGTCATGGCCCAGCTCCCAGCACGCGTGGCCGATCGCGGCGGCGACATCGGCGGCCGAAGCCGTGCCCCTGAACTTGTCGACCGCGGCCACGACCCGCATCCGGGCGACGCTACTCTCGTGGCAGGGCGGGGATACCTGACCGGGGCGGTAGCATTTCGCCATGGCCGTCATCGTGCGCATCCCCACCACGCTCCGCCCGCTGTCGGGCGGCGCCAAGCAGGTCGAGCTCGAATCGGGCTCGCTGTCCGACGTGATCGCCGCCCTCGATGCCACCCACCCGGGCTTTCGCGACCGCCTGCTCGATGACGACGGCGGACTGCGCAAGTTCGTCAACGTGTTCGTCGACGACGACGACGTGCGCTACCTCGACGGCCTCGACACCAAGGTCGGTGACGGCATTACGGTGTCGATCATCCCCGCCGTCGCCGGAGGCTGAAGAACCCGGTTCTGTCTGCTTGAAACGCAGCCACGGGCCATCTGGAGCAGACGGAAGCCGGGTTTCGTTTGCCCGTTAGCACTCTCGCTTGTAGAGTGCTAGCACTCGACCGAGTCGAGTGCTCACCGCTCACCCGCTCATGATGCGTAGACGTCCAACGGAGGACAACTAGATGGCGAAACAGATTGCTTTCGACGCGGAAGCTCGTCGCGGACTGGAAGCGGGCATGAACAAGCTCGCCGACGCCGTACGAGTGACGCTTGGCCCGAAGGGCCGCAACGTCGTGCTGGAGAAGAAGTGGGGCGCCCCCACGATCACCAACGACGGGGTCTCGATCGCCAAGGAGATCGAGCTCGAAGACCCGTACGAGCGGATCGGCGCCGAACTCGTCAAAGAGGTCGCCAAGAAGACCGACGACGTGGCCGGTGATGGCACCACGACGGCCACCGTGCTGGCATGGGCGATGGTCCGCGAGGGGCTGCGCAACGTAGCCGCCGGGGCCAACCCGATGAGCCTCAAGAAGGGCATCGAGGCCGCCGTCGAAGCCGCCGTTGAGTCGATCCGCGAGCAGTCGAAGGACGTCAGCGACGACAAGACCGACATCGCCAACGTGGCGTCGATCTCGGCCGCCGACCCGGAGATCGGGGCGATGATCTCGGATGCCATCGACAAGGTCGGCAAGGACGGCGTGATCACCGTCGAGGAGAGCCAGACGTTCGGGATGGAGATGGATCTCGTCGAGGGCATGCGCTTCGACAAGAGCTACATCTCGCCGTACTTCGTCACCGATCCCGAGCGCATGGAGGCCTCGCTCGACGACGCCTACGTGCTGCTCGTCAGCTCGAAGATCTCGTCAGTGCGCGACCTCGTGCCGGCACTCGAGAAGGTCATGCAGTCGGGCAAGCCGCTCGTGATCGTCGCCGAGGACGTCGAGGGCGAGGCGCTCGCCACGCTCGTCGTCAACAAGATCCGCGGCACGTTCAAGTCGGCAGCCGTCAAGGCGCCTGGCTTCGGCGAGCGTCGCAAGGCGATGCTGCAGGACATGGCGATCCTCACCGGTGGCCAGGTCATCAGCGAGGAGGTCGGGCTCAAGCTCGAGAACGTCACGCTCGACCTGCTCGGCACCGCCAAGCGGATCATCATCACCAAGGACGAAACCACGATCGTCGAGGGTGGCGGTGTCGAAGAGGACATCAAGGGTCGGATCAACCAGATCAAGGCCGAGGTCGAGAACACCGACTCCGACTACGACCGTGAGAAGCTCCAGGAGCGTCTCGCCAAGCTGACCGGCGGCGTCGCGGTGCTCAAGGTGGGTGCGGCCACCGAGGTCGAGCTCAAGGAGAAGAAGCATCGCATCGAAGACGCGGTGTCCACCACCAAGGCCGCCATCGAAGAAGGCGTCGTGCCCGGCGGTGGCGTGGCACTCCTGCGCGCCCAGGCCGCGGTGACCAAGGTGGCCGACTCGCTGTTCGGCGACGAGGCCACTGGCGCCCGGCTGGTCGCCAAGTCGCTCGAGGCGCCGCTCAAGCAGATCGCCGAGAACGCCGGTCTCGAGGGCGGCGTCGTCGTGCAGCGAGTCCGTGACCTGACCGGGGCCGAAGGGCTCAACGCCGCCACCGGCGACTACGAGGACCTCGTCAAGCTCGGCGTGATCGACGCCGCCAAGGTGACCCGCTCGGCGCTGCAGAACGCAGCGTCGATCGCGGCACTGTTCCTCACGACCGAGGCCGTCGTGGCCGACAAGCCGGAGAAGGAAGCTGCTGGCATGCCGGGCGGCGGCGGCGACATGGACTTCTGAGTCCCGCCTGTTCAACCGAAGTCGGACGAGCCCGGGCCCAACCGCCCGGGCTC
>DASUEW010000249.1:0-2008 GCA_036274875.1 Ilumatobacteraceae bacterium | reverse complement strand
TCGATCTGCTCGCGCGCCGCCTCCATCATCCGGCCGAATGGCACCTGCGACGGACACACGTCCTCGCACGCACGACACACGAGGCACTCGTCCATGAATGTCGCGAACGTGTCGTCCGCCCGCGAACCGACCGCGACGGCCCGCATCGCGGCGATCCGGCCACGTGGCGACGCCGTCTCGGCGCCGGTCAGCCGGTAGGTAGGGCAATGCGGCAGGCACAAGCCGCAGGCGACGCACGTGGACAGGTCGGCCGCCGTAGGCGCCGACCGAGCCGGGTTCCAGCCGACCGCGCCGGCGATCTCGACGGGCGTGACGAACCGCGCGCCCTCCGGCAGGTCGGTCCCGAGCACCCGCGTCGGCTCCTCCATCGCCTCGATGCTACGGCCGTCGACGCGCGCGCCCGGGAGCGTCGTGATACAACCCCGGTCGATGGATCGGCCGCCGCCCCCGGTTCCGCCACCCCCGCCACCCGCGGGCCGCGGTCGCCGCATGGCGATCGTCGGCGTCTCGGTGCTCGTCGTGCTCGTGGTCGGCGCCGTCGCGATCGCAGCGGCCGGTGGTGGCGGGGGCGGTTCCGCATCGTCGCCGACGGCGAGCCCGAGCCCGCAACCGCCGGCTGCGGCCAGCGACCTGCACGCGAGCGCCGGCGCGTTCCGGGTGAAGCTCACGTGGACGGCCGGTACGGACGGCGCACCTGCGGTCCGGTACGACATCCAGCGCGACACCGAGATCGTCGGCCACACCGACCGCACCTCGTGGGTCGACACCCACGTGACCCCCGGGCAGCGGTACGCGTATCAGGTCATCGCCCTGGGCCCAGACGGCCTTCGCAGCTCGACGGCAGTGAGGACCACGACGAAGACCGCGCCGCCGGGCACGGCCAACCTCGAGGGTGTGTTCAACGTGAAGCTCCATCCGACGTCGCACTACGGTCTGTCGTCGTTCCGGGACAAGGACACGACGGCGGGATGGCGGTTCGTGCCGGCATGCAAGCAGCCGCCGTGCGATACGAAGATGAACGACCTGCACTGGAAGGCGCTGACGTTGACGCTGGACCAGACGGGCGGCAGATACCATGGCTCGACGAGCATCTCGGGCGTGGTCTCGTGCAGCGGCCACGGCGTCTCGGCCACCTACACGCTCACGATCACGGCGACCAAGGCCGACGCCGTCAAGGAGGGCTGGCGCATCACCGCCTTCACGGGGGAGCTGACGCAGTACGCCTCGGCGCAGCTCGGGTGCGTTTCGTCGAGCGTCCGCTACGGCGTACAGGGCACGTTGGTCGCCTCGAGCGGCCGGTAGGCTTCCACGATGGATGCTCGCGGCATGTTGCACGCATCTGCGCGCGCATCGTCGTTCACCGAGTCGGTGATCCGCGAGATGACCCGCCTGGCCACCGAGCACGACGCGATCAACCTCGGTCAAGGGTTCCCCGACTTCCCGGCACCGGTCGAGGTGAAGGAAGCCGCGGCACGCGCGATAGCCGAGGACCACAACCAGTACCCGATCACGTGGGGCGTACCCGCGTTCCGCGAGGCGATCGCGGCGATGTACGCGCGCGACCACGGGCTCGACGTCGATCCCGAGACGGAGATCGCGGTGACGTGCGGCGCGACCGAGGCGATGGCCGCGTCGTTCCTCGGATTGCTCGATCCCGGTGACGAGGTCGTGGTCTTCGAGCCCTTCTACGAGAGCTACGGTCCCGACGCGATCATGGCGGGCGCGTCGCTGCGATACGTGACGCTGCGGCCGCCGGAGTGGTCGTTCGATCCGGAGGAGCTCACGGCCGCGTTCGGCCCGCGGACCCGTGCGATCGTGATCGGCACCCCGCACAATCCGACGGGGAAGGTGTTCTCCCGCGACGAGCTGTCGCTGATCGCGGGCCTGTGTGCCGAGCACGACGCGATCGCGATCACGGACGAGATCTACGAGCACATCACCTACGACGGCAGGGAGCACGTTCCGATCGCGACGCTGCCGGGCATGCGTGACCGAACCATCACGATCA
>DASUEW010000248.1:0-2565 GCA_036274875.1 Ilumatobacteraceae bacterium | reverse complement strand
GAACGCTCGGGGCGCCTGCTGCGAACGGCGTCGAGATCCGGTCGCGCGACACCGCCAGCCGGCCATCTCAGCCGAGCATAGGGACGACTTCGTCGACCACGAGCTGGGGGGTGACGCGCGGGTCGTCCGAGGTGACGAGTCGACCGACGGTCGACAGCGTCGCCTGCTCTCGTTGCGTGGCCTGACGGAGCGCGTCGAGCGCTTGGATCTCGGCCACGGTGAGGGCCGGATCGCTGTTCTCGGATGCGGCGATCGGATCGGCGGGGAGGTCAGTGATCACGGCGAGCGGCAGATCCCCGAAGTCGCCGATGGCTGCAACCTGGGAGGAGCTCTCGTCGACGAAACGCAACTCGGGGTCGTCGATCAGGCTCTGCTCGAACTTGTCGAAGGCATCGGCAGGCAGCAGCGGACGGAGCCGATCGTTGAAGTCGGCGCTCCAGGCGTTGACCAGCACGAGACCGACCACCTGCCGTTCGTAGGTGGCACTGAACATCTGGGCGTAGAGGCCGCCGAGTCCCCTTCCGACCATCACGAACGGGCCGTGTTCGCCGATCGTCGCCAACGCATCGTGGAGGTCGCCGGCCACCGTCGCCGCCGGTCCGGACAGTCCGGCCTCATCGGGGTCGGCGATGCCGACGCGGTCGGAGGCGCACACCCGTGTGTGTCGGGCGAGGCGAGCCTCGACGAGTGCCCACGATCCCGCGCCGTACGACGAGTCGGCCTCGAGGACGACAGTCGGACTGCCGACGCCGGAGCAGCGCACGTACATCGTGCCCGAGCTCACGTCGACCGCGCGTTCGACGTCGGGTCGCGCCGCGGCTTCCAGCGACATCGCCGGATCGAGTCGCAACACGACGACTTGGCGATGCGGTACCAGCCACACCGAGTCGTGGCCGACCGCCAGCCCACCGGGGGTGTCGCCGATCGGTGACGTGGCCACCAACTCGGCAGTGCCGGTGTCGATGACCGAAACGGTGCCGTCACGCTGGTTGGTAACCCACAGCGCGGTCCCCGTCGAGGCGAGCGAGTGGATCCCTCGGCCGGTGGCGATCCTCGCGGTGACTCGCGCCGACGCCGGATCGATCCGCGCCACCCAGCCGGCGGCTTGACCTCCCGCACCGTTCACGCCGACCCACACCGCATCGTCGGAGGCCGCCACGGCCCGGGGCTCGCCGCCCACGTCGATCACGTCGGACACGCGTCGCTGATCGATGTCGACGCGACTGACCAAGCTCGTGCCGCGGTGGGCGACCCAGAGGTTGTTCCCGCTGATCGCCGCGAAGCCGGGAGGACCATCGAGCGGGATCTCGGCCGTCACCGTCGCCGTCGCCGGGTCGACCTGGAACGCGCGTCCGCCGCCGTCACGATCGGCGATCACCCACAGCGTGTCCCCATCGGCCACCAACGCGGGCTGGCTGTCGAAGACCAGGCGGGCGGTCAGCGCCCCGGTCTCGGGATCGACGCGCACCACCTCGTCGGGGTCGTAGCGGCTCAGCCACAACCAGCCGGCGGCTGCGGTGACCCCCTCGACATGACCGGGGATCGGATACGTCGCGACCACCTGGTCCGTCGCCGGATCGATCCGATACAACTCCTCGTCGAACACCGACGTCACCCACACCTCGTCGTCCGTGACCGCGAGACCTTTGACCCCGAAACGCCGACCGATGGGGATCTCTGTCACCGTCGTCGGTTCGGACCCGACCTCGACCAAACGCTCAGCCGGGTCATGGCGAACCCACACGACCCCGCCCGCGATCGCCACGGCGGCGACGGCCGCGGCAACGGTCCACCGCCGGACGGTCGGCCGGCCCCACATCGCCTTCGTATGGGACGCCTCGGTCACCATCGACGCCTCGAACCGCGACACGGGTGCCTCGTCGGCCCAATCCCGCAGTGCGGAGCGCAGGCGCTCGACCAGCTCGTCGTCGGTCATCGTCATCGTTCGATCACCTTCCGCAGGTCCTGCACGGCGCGGTGCAGGAGCGACTTGACCGCCGGGACAGAACACCCGAGCAGATCGGCGATGTCGACCTCGGCCAGGTCCTCGTAGTAGCGCAGCACGATCGCCGCCCGTTGACGAGTGGGGAGAGCCGTGATCGCGTCGCGCAGCTCATCCGGAGCGTCCTCTGCCGGGCCGACAACCACCGCCCGATGGCGGCGCTCGAGCACGCGGCGTCGCTGATGGTTGCGGCAGGCGTTGACGACCGCGGCGCGGAGATAGGCCAACGGGTTGTCGATGCGATCCCATCTCGACTGCACGCGTAGAAACGCATCCTGCACCAACTCCTCGGCCGCCGGGTCGGCCGCCGTGAGGAGATGCGCGAGCCGCACCATCGGCGCGTACGAGCCTCGGTACAGATCAACGAACCGCGTCGGCCAGACGTCGGCCGGCTCTATCCGTGCCAACGAGTCATCGCCTCCGTCGGCCACCGCGGCGAACCTCATACCTGTATGACACCCAACAGTGTCCCCTGGTCGCGTTCTCAATGTCACGTACCGGCCGAATGGAGCGGGCCACAGCTATCGTCCCAGACCTGTGTGCCAGGCGGCCGACGCTCTTCG
>DASUEW010000247.1:0-6167 GCA_036274875.1 Ilumatobacteraceae bacterium | reverse complement strand
CATCTTGAAGGCAACGAGTGCGAGCAGATACAACGCGGCACCTCCGACGAGCGCACTGGCGGTCTCCCAACGCAGTGGGTCTCCGACGTGGGCGAGGGTGCTCTTCATGCCGAGCGCGACGAGGACGATCGCGGCCACCATCGGGAGGTGGAGGTACGAGAACGCGTCGCGAGCGAGCGCGTTGCGCGCTTTGAGCGGCTCGACTTCCGCCAGCCGGCGCGCTGCCATCAGCGCGGCAACGTCGAAGTACGCCCACCAGAACGCGCACGCGACGGCGATGCCGAGGATCGCGGCGACGATGACTCCACCGTCGACTCCCGCCTCGGCGCCCACCCCGATCGCCACGATCGACTCGCCCAGGGCGACGATCATGATGAGGCCATGGCGCTCGGCGAAGTGACCGGCGACGAGCCGCCAGCCGTTGGTGTCGATGAACAGCGGGCCGGCCATGTCGAACACGAGCGCGGCCGCCCACACCGCGCACCGGGCCTGCCCGTCGAAGAACGAGCCGGCGACCAGGATGCCGACCCCGATCGCCGTGCTCACCGCGAGGCCGACCACCGAGTGGCGGAGCCCCGGATCGTCACGGCTGGCGAGGACGAACAGCGCGATGTGCGCGGCCCGCACCCCGCCGTACGCGAGCGCGAGGGTGAGGCCGAGATCACCGAACGCGTCTGGCACGCACAACGACGTGACGAGCAACGCCGCCATGGCGGCGAACAGCACGAGGCGCACTCCGCCCTCTTCGGGGTCGACCACGCTGGTCAGCCACGCGTACCCGACCCACGACCACCACAACAGGCCGAGCACCACAAGGCCGCGACCGATGCCGCGCCACGTCGGGTCGTGCGACATCAGCGCCGTGCACTGGGTGATCGCGAGAACGAAGACGAGGTCGAAGAACAGCTCGAGCGGGCTGACCCGCTCGCCCTCGCGGAGGACCACCCCGATGCGAGGCAGATGTGAGTTGGGCGTGCTCACGACCAGATTCTGACCGTTCGGACTGCCTCGCGTCGTAGGCGATACCTAGTCGTGACCGCGCGTCGGCGGAGGTGCGGCTTCAGTGGCCGCTGATCGACGGTCATCGGAGTTGAGGCGGGCCAGCGCTTCCAGCTCCTCGTCCGACGCGACCTCGGCGGCGATCAAGTGGTCGTCGGCACCGGGTTGCGCCCGAAGCAGCTCGTCCAGCTTCCGTTGCGTCACGACCTGCTCTCGACCCTGGGTGTGCTGGATCGCGAAGACCATGATCACCGTGACCGACGCCGTGCTCGAGTAGAGGACGGTCTCCCACCAGCGAGGAAAGCCGGTCGCCAGCCCGACGACACCCCACGCGGCGACACAGCATGCGACCGTCACGCCGGCGACGGCCTTGGATGCCCACCGCCCGAGCCGGTGCAAGATGTGGCTGCTCCACGAGCGATGTGGTCGCGTCACGGGCGCGGTGTGCCGTGCCTCGGATCGTCCTCGCCGGCGTCGGGGCGGCCCTTCACGGACGAGGTGGTCGACCTGCCGGCGCCGTTCCGCCACCGGGTCGTCCCGCGCCTGTACCTCGTCCACGGACTCTGGTGTACCCAATCCGAACACGGACCAGCCAGGTTCGGGCTGCCCGCCACCCTCAGACGTTGCTACACCGTGGCGGCGTACAGGATGTCGCCGGTCGGGCTCGCCGAGCCGGCGGCTGGTTCGAGCGTGATGCCCCACGCCGTCGGCTCGCTCTCGGCGTCGCCGTCGATGACGATCGCGTCGCGGATCTCACCACCGTCGGCACGATCCAGCACGTTCATCGGCACCGGTCCCTGCTCGTCGATGAGCCACAGCTCGTAGGCCATGCCGTCGGGTGCCTCCGGCAGATCATCGGCGAGGAGCACTGCGCGCTCCGCGCCGCCGGACCACGCGATCCGCACCCTGCCATCGCCACCACCGTCGAGCGTGACGAGCCGGGCGTCGGATTGGTCGAGCACTTTCGCCAACTCCGTCGCATACGCAGGGGAATCGCCACCATTCATGATCAGCGCCCCGGCAGTGAACAGGCCCGCCGCCGCAGCCGCAGCCACAACGGTCGCGGCCGTCCGCTGGCGCCGGCGCCGGCGCTCGGCCAGGTCGGTCACACCCGAGGGCAGGTGCGGCGAGAGCTGGCGCGTCTGGGCGATCTCGTCGAGCACCCGGCGCCTGAGGTCCGGCGGCGGCGCGACCGCCTCGGCCTCGGCCACCACGGCCAGCGTCGAGCGGAAGTCCAGCACATCCGCCCGGCACACGTCGCAGCTCGGATAGTGCGCTTCGAACGCAGCCCGCTCGCGGGCGTCGAGGGCGTCGAGCGCATACGCGGCAGCCAGGTGGTGGATGTCGATGTCGCTCATGCCGCACCTCCTAGCTCGTCTCGAAGACGGATCATCCCGTCGCGGATCCTGGTCTTGACCGTGCCCTCGGCGACCTCCAGCAGCACGGCGACCTCACGGTACGTGTGACCGCCGAAGTATGCGAGCTCGACCGCCTCTCGCTGCACGCCCGTCAGACGCTCGAGCGCCCGGCGGACACGGACGCGGTCGAACTTGGACTCGACATCCTCGCTCACGTGGTCGTAGTCGCGGCCGACGTTCGACACCTGGCGGGCGACCCGGTCGCGTGACGACTGCTCGGAGCGCACCCTGTCGATCGCCCGGCGGTGGGCGACGGTGGCCACCCACGATGTGACCGAACCGCGAGTCTCGTCGAAGCGAGCGGCGAGCCGCCACAGCTCGACGAACACCTCTTGGGCGACCTCTTCCGACTGCGCCGGGTCGCGGACGACCTTCAACACGACACCGTGGACGAGCGGCGAGAGCGCGTCGTAGAGCTCGGCGAACGCGGCCTGATCGCCTCGGCCGGCTCGCCGCAGCAGCGCGGTCAGCGGGTCTTCGGTGGCCGCCGCGTCCACAGTCTCCGACCGCGCGGCGCGCCGGGCACGTAGGAACCTCGTTCCACCCACCTCAGTCGTCGCCCACCCGTGGAGGCATCAGAGTCACGCCGCTCATGTCATGAGTTCGACGCCGGGCGTCGTTTGGATTGCCTGATCGTGACATCATGACGCGATGAGCTCGCTCACCACCGTCGCGCCCACGTTCGTCGAGATGGCCCACCGGATCGTGTGGTGTTCCGCGGCGAGCGTCGACACCACCGGTCGGCCACGTACCCGCATCCTGCACCCGTACTGGGAGTGGGACGGTTCGGGACTCGTGGGATGGATCGCCACCGGGAGGACCCCCCTCAAGGAGTCCCACCTGGCACACGCCCCGTACCTCTCCCTGAACTACTGGTCGCCGAACCACGACACATGCTGCGCCGACTGCGATGCGTCGTGGGACGATGCTGACGACACCAAGACACGCGTCTGGGATCTGTTCGCCAACGGACCCGAACCGGTCGGCTACGACCCGGCCGTCATCCCGGCGTGGAAGGACGGGCCGCTCGGCGGCGCGTTCAGCGTGCTGCGCCTCGACCCGTACCGGCTGCGCGTGTTCCCGGGCACGGCCCTGCTCGGCGGCGGTGGCGAAGTGGTGAGGTGGAGTCGGGATTGACCCGCGCCTCACAGCGAGGCGAGGCACGGGTGGTCGACGAACTCGTCGAGCGCCGAGGCGTCGTCGAGGGCACCGGTCTCGGCGACGGTGCCGCCGTTCACGATCGTTCGCACCGCGATCTCGACGAGCTTGCCTGACTTCGTGCGTGGGATCCGGTTGACCTGACCGATCGCCGCTGGGACGTGGCGGGGCGACAGTTCGGAGCGGATCCGTGCCCGCAGGTCGGCGATCAGCTCATCGTCGAGCACACACCCGTCGCGCAGCCGTACGAACAACACGATCACCTGGTCGTCGCCGACGACCCGCGGCACGGCGATCGAGTCGACCACTTCCGGATGGCGGTCGACCGTGCGGTAGATCTCGGCCGTCCCGATGCGCACGCCGCCCGGGTTGAGCGTCGCGTCGGACCGCCCGTGGATCACGAAGCCGCCATCGGCCGTCCGTGTCGTGCGGTCGCCCTGGTGCCAACGGCCCGGGAACCGCTCGTAGTACGCGGATCGGTACCGGCTGCCATCGGTGTCACCCACGAAGCCGAGTGGCTGCGACGGGAACGGACGGTCGACGACGAGCTCGCCCTGTTGCTCGACGGCGGGACTGCCGTCGTCATCCACGACGTCGGCGGCGACGCCGAGCGCCGGGCCCTGGATCACGCCCGCACGCACCTGCTCGGTCGGGTAGCCGGCGACGAGACACCCACAAAGGTCGGTACCCCCCGAGATCGATGCGAGGTGGGTGTCGGGCGCGACCGCCGCGTACACCCATGCAAACCTGTCAATCGAAAGTGGTGACCCCGTCGACGAGATCGTGCGGAGCGATTCGAGCCGATGTGACAGACGCGGCTCGAGCCCGACCTTGGCGCACTCGTCGAGGTACTTGGCGCTGGTGCCGAACAACGTCACCCGCTCGGCGTCGATGACGTCCCACAGCGCGGTGGGGCCAGGGTGGAACGGCGACCCGTCGTACGACACGACCGTCGCCCCGGCCGCCAGGGCGCTGACCGCCCAGTTCCACATCATCCAACCGGTGGTCGTGAACTGGAACACGACGTCGCCGCGGCGGATGTCGGAGTGGAGGGTGTGCTCGCTCAGATGTTTGAGCAACACGCCGCCGGCGCGGTGGACGATCGCCTTCGGCTTGCCCGTGGTGCCCGACGAGAACAGCACGTACCACGGATGGTCGAACGGGAACAGCTCGAACTCGGCGCACGGTGTCGCACCGCCGAGCCACGCGTCCCACTCGAGCCACGTACCGCCTGCTGCAGTCGGCTCGGCGGCGATCATCACGCCGCGCCGGACTCCGAGCCGCTCGGCGAGGGTGGCGGCCCTGGCCGAGGTGTCGTGCTGCCTGCCGGCGTAGGAGTGTCGGCCGGACGCGACGAGCACGGTGGGATCGAGTTGGCCGAATCGGTCGACGAGCGCGTCCTCACCGAAGTCCGGAGAAGCACTGGCGAACGTGGCCCCCACCGCGGCGGCCGCGAGGCCGATGACGACCGACTCGATCGAGTACGGCACGACCGCCACCACGCGGTCGCCCGGGCGCACACCATCGGCCGACAACGCGCCGGCCGCGGCCCTGACGGCGTCCGACAGCCGGCGGCGAGTGAGCACGCGGCGCGCACCGTCCTCGCCGATCACCACCAACGCGTCGTGGTCGGTCGGTTCTCCGAGCAACACCTCGGCGACGTTCACCCGCCCGTCCGGGAAGAACGACGGCGCCGCCGCCACACCACCGCTGAGATCGCCGAACGGTCCGCGGTGCGGGCCGAGGCCACCCAGATCCCAGATCGCCGCCCAGAACGCGCCCGGATCCGCGATCGACCATCGGTGCAACGCCGTGGAGTCGGACGCGGCGTCCGACGGGGCGCCGTACTCGCCGACCGCGCTCGCCGCGAAACGTGACCAGTTGCCGGCCGCGATCCGCTCCGGCGACGGCGTCCAGATGACGTCTCCGCGGGCGACCATGCCGGGAGGTAACGGCTCAGCCGGCAGCCTGGAGCGCCGCCCAGACCCGCTGGCCGGTCAGCGGCATGTCGATGTGCTTCACCCCCAGGTGCGACACCGCGTCGATCACCGCGTTGTGGATCGCGGGTGTCGAACCGATGGTGCCCGACTCACCGATGCCCTTGGCGCCCATCGGGTTGCGCGGGCTCGGCGTCTCGGTGTTCGACACCTCGAACGACGGCAGCTCGGCCGCCGACGGGATGGCGTAGTCGGCGAGGTTGCTCGTGATCGGGTTGCCATCGGAGTCGTACGACACCATCTCGAACAGCGCCTGCGCGGCGCCCTGGGCGATGCCGCCGTGCTGCTGGCCGCGTACGAGCAACGGGTTGAGGATCCGACCGCAGTCGTCGACCGCGACGTGGCGCAGGAGCTCGACCGCACCGGTCTCGGTGTCGACCTCGACGAGGGCGATGTGAGCGCCGAAGGGGAACGTGGAGTCGGTCCCGTCGAAGTCGAGCTCGTGGGCGAGCCCGGCGTCCATCCCCTCTGGGCGTCGCGAATCGTCGCCCGACGCCTGGGCCAGCTCCGCCCACGAGAGGGCGTTGGAGGGAACACCCGCGACATGGAGCCCACCCTCGCCCACGACGACGTCGGCCGCGTTCGCCTCGAGCAG
>DASUEW010000246.1:0-2004 GCA_036274875.1 Ilumatobacteraceae bacterium | reverse complement strand
GTAGGTGTTGCCGTGCATCGGGTCGCACGCCCACACGACCGGGTGCCCGGAATCGGCGACAGCGCGCAGGAGCGGACGAAGCTTGGACTCGACCCGGTCGGCGCCCATCCGCGAGATCAGGGTCAGCCGCCCCGGCATGCGAGCCGGGTTGAGGGCGTCGCACAGCTGCAACACCTCGGTGGCGGTGGTCGCGGGGCCGACCTTGCAGCCGATCGGGTTTCCGACGCCACGCAGGAACTCGACATGGGCGCCGTCGAGCTCGCGGGTGCGCTCGCCGATCCACAGCATGTGCGCGGAGCAGTCGTACCAGCCGCCGGTGGTGGAGTCCTGGCGGGTGAGCGCGGTCTCGTACCCGAGCAGCAGCGCCTCATGGCTGGTGTAGACGTCGACTTCGCGCAGTCCGGCGTTCGATTCGACGTCCATCCCGCAGGCGCGCATGAACCGCAGGGCCCGCTCGATGTCGGTCGCGACCTGCTCGTAACGGCGCCCCTCTGGGCTCGACGACACGAACTCCTGGGTCCAGGCGTGCACACGGTCGAGCGACGCGAACCCGCCCTTGGTGAACGCGCGGAGTAGGTTCAACGTCGACGCCGACTGGTGGTAGGCCTGCACCAGGCGGTCGGCGGTCGGGATCCTGGCCGCCGCCGTTGGCGCCGGGTCGTTCACGCTGTGGCCGCGGAACACGGGGATCTCGTCGTCGCCGATCAGCTCGGTGAGCGACGACCTCGGCTTGGCGAACTGACCGGCGATCCGACCGACCTTCACGACCGGCACGCCCATCGAGTACATGAGCACCACAGCCATCTGGAGGATCACGCGCAGCTTCTCGCGAATGTTGTTGGCGGAGAAGTCCTCGAAGCTCTCGGCGCAGTCGCCGGCCTGGAGCAAGAACGCGTTGCCGGCGGCGACCTGCGCCAGCCCGGCCTGGAGAGAACGCGCCTCTCCGGCGAACACGAGCGGCGGGAATCCCTCGATCTGCTTCAGTGCACGCTCGAGGTCGGCGTCGTCGGGCCACTCCGGCTGCTGTCCGGCGGGATAGCTGTGCCACGAGGTCGGGGTCCACGCCGTTGCCACGACGGCGAGCCTACTGGCGCCCTAAACGACACCGAGCAGCCGGTTTCCCGGCTGCTCGGTACAGAGTCGGCGACCAGACGTTCGCCGAGGCGACGTAGGGTGAGCGTCTCAATCCAACAGAGTTGGTATGTGGACGGCGTGATGCGTCAGACGGAGAGGATCCGCTCGGCGTCGTCACGCAGGCCGGCGACGGCCCGGCTGACGAGCCGGCGGGCGGCTTCGGCGGTGACGCCGAGGCTCTCGCCGACCTCCCGGAAGCTCTTGCGCTCGCCGTCGAGCAGACCGAATCGGGCCTCGACCGCGAACCGGGCGCGCCCGTCGAGCGTGCCGAGCAGCTCGTCGAGCAGGTCGCTGTCGACCATCGTCATGACCCGGTCCTCGGGCGTGCCCTCGCCGTTGTCCATGAGGTCGCCGAGCGTGGCATCGCCGTCGTCGCCGACGGTCTTGTCGAGCGAGACCGGGGTGGTCAGGCGGTGCAGTTCGGCGTTGGCCTGGTCGAGCGTCTCACCGTCGCCGGAGGCTTGGCGCAGCGCAGCACGCAGGCTGGCCGAACGGTCGCCCGGGATCCGGATCAGACTGGCCTTCTGGTCGAGTGCGCGACCGATCGCCTGGCGGATCCAGAACGTGGCGTAGGTGGAGAACTTGAAGCCACGCCGCCAGTCGAACTTGTCGACCGCGTGCTCGAGGCCGAGGTTGCCCTCCTGGATGAGGTCGAGCAGATCCATGCCCTGAGGCAGGGGATACCGGCGGGCGATGCTGACGACGAGTCGCAGGTTGGCACGGATGAACCGGTCCTTGGCCTCGGCGGCGGCCGCCACGGCGGCCTTCAGATCGGCGGACCGCTTGCCGGACTCGAGCTTCCCGGCCGCTTCGCGGCCCGTCTCGATGACGCGCGACAGCTCCCGCTCATCCTCGGCGGTGAGTAGGGGG
>DASUEW010000245.1:0-7927 GCA_036274875.1 Ilumatobacteraceae bacterium | reverse complement strand
TCGCCCACGGCGGCTTCCTCGGGCTCGGCGCGCTGTACGCGGTCCGTGCCGGGCTCGACAGCGGCGAGATCGCCCGCTTCGTCACGGCGCCGATGATCGGCGGGCTGATCCTGCAATGGCCGATCTCGGCCGCGTCCGACGACATCGATCGGCGGGCGGTCGGAGTCGTCGCCGCAACCCTCGCCGCGGCCGCCGGCGCGCTTCTACTGGTGACCGGGCCCGAGGGGTGGACGGGCCTCGCACTGATGGCGGCGATCGGGGGCAACAGCTACCCGCTGTACTCGCTCGCCGGCGCCTACACCAACGACTGGGTGCCGTCGTCGAAGATCACTGCCGCCGCCTCACAGCTCGTGCTGCTCTACGGCGCGGGAGCGATGATCGGGCCGATCGTCACCTCGCTCATGATGGACGCGATCGGGATCGACGGGTTCGTGTGGACGGTGGTCGTGATCCATGTCGTGATCGCGGCGTTCCTCACCTATCGGTTCTTCGCCTACCGCGTGGCCATCATCCGACGGCCCTGGAGCGACGTCTCGCTCGCCGCCCGGCCGTTCTTCGTCCCCGTCACCGTGGTCGGGTTGGGCCGCCGCCTCCGCGCCCGATCACCCCGACCGCGCCGCGACCGCTGAAAACCCGTGTTTGTGTCACCGCAACCGGCGAACGACGCCGATCGCGGTGACACAAACAGGGGGATGTCGGGTTACAGCCAGGTGCTCCAGATGGCCTCGTTGGCCGCGATCCACTCGGCGGCGACTTCGGAGGCGGGCACGCCATCGAGCTCGGCGGCCGGCAGCATCCCGAGCTGGTCGTCGGTGGTGATCTGGAAGTTCTGCAAGAACGCGTACACCGCCGGATCCTTCTCGGCGAGCTTCGCCGAGGCGAGCTTCAGGAGCACGTCCTCGGGGTAGTCGCAGGCGATCGCAGCCTCATCCGCGTAGCACTCGTCGGTCCACGGCGGAAGCTCGACCTTCTGGAGGTTGTACCGGCCGGCGGCCGCCGTCGGCGCCCACCAGTACATGACGATCGGTTCCTTCGCCGCGACCTTGCTGTCGAGGTCGGCAACCGTCGCCGCCTCCGATCCGGAGTACACGACCTTGTACGGCAACTCGAGGTTGTTGATGATCGCCTCGTCGGCCTGCGAGTACGACGGATCGGTGCCGAGGAACCGGCCCAAGTCGCCGGTCTCGGCGGTTGCGAACGCCTTGGCCACCTCGGGGTCCTTGAAGCCCTCCCACGTCGCCAGCTCGGGGTACTGCTCGAGCACGTAGTCGGGCACGTACCAGCCGATCCGGCCGATCGCGCCGAGCTCACCGATCTCGACGACAGTTCCGTCGTCGAGGTACTTCTGTTCGTCCTCGCTGAGGCCAGACGGCCAGAACTCGAGTGCAGCGTCGAGCTCTCCGCTCGACAGGCCGGCGAACATCGTGTTCTCGTCGATCGACGTCAGCTCGACGGGGTTGCCGAGGTTGGTCTCGATGAGCTGTTTGGCGATCTCGACGTTGAGCGCCGACGCCGTCCAGGCGTTCTGGACGAGCACGATGGTCGGCTTGTCGCCGCCCGTGTCGCCACCCGCGTCGTCGCTGGTCTCGGCGGGTGCTGTCGTGCCCTCGCTGCCCGTCGTGTCGCCGGTCTCGGCCGCGTCCTCGTCGTCGTCACCGCAGGCGCCCAAGACGAGCGAACCAACGACCGCGAGCGAAAGGACCGACGCAAAGCGCCTCCGTCCCACTTCATCCTCCCCGAATCCGTAGCCCCGACACACCGCCGGGCGCGGTCAGTGTTCCAGATCGATCATGCTTCCACAATTCACCGAACCGTGTGCGGCGCCGTGAGCGGCGCCGATCTGGCTGATGTGCTGGTTGCGGCCACGGCGACAGCGCATGCCCGCGGGAATAGTGTGACGAGCGCCGTGCACACACCAGCGGGCGCGACGGACGGGGGACGAATCGTGACGATCAGGACCGAGCAGGCGCCGGACACTGCGACTGACGCGTCATCGATGGTCCCATCGATGGTGAGCGTCTCGCACCTGTGGAAGGTGTTCGGGGTCGGTCGAACCGACCATGCCCTCGCGCTCAGCGAGTCGGGCGCCGACCGAGCGAGGATCCTCGCCGAGACCGGCCAGACGATCGGGGTGCGCGACGTCTCGTTCGAGGTCGGGCGAGGCGAGACGTTCGTCGTGATGGGGTTGTCGGGCAGCGGCAAGTCGACCTTGATCCGCTGCATCTCGCGCCTCATCGAACCGACCAGGGGCTCGGTCGTGATCGACGGCGACGACGTGCTCGCGATGGGCGACGAGCGGCTGCGCACGATGCGGCGCACGAAGATGTCGATGGTGTTCCAGCACTTCGGGCTGTTCCCCCATCGTCGCGTCATCGACAACGTCGCCTACGGGCTCGAGGTGCAAGGCATCGCCAAGGCGGAGCGACGCGCGCGCGCCGGCATCGTGCTCGAGATCGTCGGGTTGTCGGCGTGGGCCTCTCACTACCCGCAGCAACTGTCAGGTGGCATGCAGCAACGAGTCGGGCTGGCGCGGGCGTTGGCTCTCGACCCTCAGGTGCTGTTCTTCGACGAGCCCTTCTCGGCGCTCGATCCGCTGATCCGGCGCGACATGCAGGCCGAACTGCTCGCCTTGCAGGACACGATGCACCGCACGATCGTGTTCATCACCCACGACTTCGCGGAGGCGCTGCGCCTCGGCGACCGGATCGCGATCATGAAAGACGGCGTGTTCGACCAGGTCGGCACGTCGGAGGAGATCGTGGCCCGACCGGCCACCGACTACGTGCGCGAGTTCACCACCGACATCCCGAAGTCGAAGGTGCTCACCGTCCGCTCGGTGATGCACCCCGGCGAGACCAATGGAGTCAGGCGCGTCCCCTCGCACACGAAGATCGGACAGTTGATCCCGCTGCTGCTCGACAGTGGCGACCCGATCTGTGTGGTCGACGACGACGGTCGACCGCTCGGCATCGTCGACCGCGAGAGCGTCGCGGCCATGCTCGGCGAGGAAGCCCGGTGACCGAGGTGGGACGGTGAGTGTCGTCGCCCTCGGCGGCACGACCCCGGTCGTGGGCGCCGCCCGTCCGCGCTGGATCGTGCCGGCGATCGGGGCCGGAGCCCTGGTCGCCCTGCAGCTCGTGTTGGCGGCACTCGACCGATTCGTCGAGGGCTTCCCCGACCGCCTGTACCTCCACCTCGCCGAACCGATCGACGATCTCCAGGGTTGGATCCAGGACAACCGCCTGTCGCACCCGCTGTTCACCTGGTTCCTCGAGCCGTTCCGGGGCCGTGTCAACGACACGCTCGACTCCCTCACCGACCTGTTCCTGTGGCTCCCATGGTTCACCCTGCCGCTCGTCGTCTTCGTGCTCGTCGCCAGGACCGGCCGCTGGCGCTCGGCGCTGTTCGCCACGAGCTGCATGGCGTTCCCCGGCGTCGTGGGGGTGTGGGAACCGGCCATGGAGACGATGTCGCTGATGATCGTGTCGGTCGCCCTCGCCGTCGTGATCGGCGTTCCGCTCGGCATCTGGACGGCGCTGAGCGAGCGCGCCAACCGGTTCATGCGCCCAGTCCTCGACGCGATGCAGACCGTGCCGTCGACGGCCTACCTCGTCCCGGCCGTGCTGCTGTTCAGCATCGGACAGGTGCCCGCCACCGTCGCCACGGTCATCTATGCGCTGCCGCCGGTCGTGCGGCTCACGGCGCTCGGCATCCGCCAGGTCCCCCACGACACCGTCGAGGCCGGGCGCATGTTCGGGTCGTCGCGACGTCAACTCCTCACCAAGGTGCAGCTTCCGCAGGCAATCCCGTCGATCGTCACCGGGATCAACCAGACGATCAACATGGCACTCGGCATCGTGGTCATCGCCTCGCTGGTGGGCGCCGGTGGGCTCGGCGAGGCCGTGCTCGAGTCGCTCCGGCTGCGAGCGCCCGGGCGGGGCCTGGTCATCGGCGCCGCGATCGTCTCGCTGGCGCTCGTCTTCGACCGCGTGACACGTTCGTTCATCGAACGCCCGACACCGCTCCCGAACGCGTCGTCGCATCGCGGCCGGGCGCTGCTCGTCGCGGCTGGGATCGCGATCGCCGTCGTGGTGGCACGGACCACCGACTGGATCGAGTTCCCGGTGTCGTGGGGAACTGCGTTCGCCGACCCGATCGACGAGATGATCGAGGACATCCGCGACAACGTGCGATGGCTCACCAAGGACGTCAACGACTTCATCGTCCGCGAGCTGTGGGTGCGCAACACCGGCTTCCTCAAGGACACCATCGCCTGGCCGGTCCTGGTGCTGGGTTCGGCTGCGCTCGGCTGGTGGGTGAAGGGTTGGACCTTGGCGCTGTTCTGCGGTGCCGGCGTGCTCGGCATCGGGCTCGTCGGGCTGTGGGAACCGGCGATCGACACGCTCGTCCAGGTGCTCATCGCGGTGGTGATCGCGGCTGCGATCGCGCTGCCGCTCGGAATCTGGCTCGGCCGGCATCCGCGCGTCGAGACCGCACTGTCGCCGTTCCTCGATGCGATGCAGACGATCCCGTCGCTCGTGTACGCGATCCCGTTCGTAATGATCTTCGCCGTCGGCATCGTGCCGGGGGGCATCATCGCCTCGGTCCTCTACGCCATCCCACCCGGCGTGCGGGTCAGTGCCCTCGGTGTGCGACAGGTTCCGGAATCGACGATCGAGGCGGCCACGACGTTCGGAGCGTCCCGACGGCAGGTGCTGTGGGGGGTACGGATCCCGCTCGCGTTGCCGGCCATCATGCTGGCCGTCAACCAGGTGATCCTGATGGTCGTGGCGATGGTCATCATCGCCGGGCTCACGGGCGGCGGCGGACTCGGCTACCTCATCATCGACACGTTCACGCGCACCAAGATCGGCCAGGGCGTCGAGGTCGCGATCGCGCTGACGTTGATGGCGATGGTGCTCGATCGACTCACCCAAGGCCTCGCCGAGCGCTTCCAACCCCCGGCCGCCGCCCACTGACCCCACTCGGGCCGCCCGGGTCGGCGCACAAATACAGGCGCACAAATACAACAGTTGGACTCAACTCACCACCGTCGGCGAAACAAATCCAACTGTTCGACTGGGGTGCACAACGACGGTGGCGCGACCGGAGCCGCTGGAACAGTTACAGGACGACGACGGTGGTGCCGATGTCGGCGAAGTCCCACATGAACTGGGCGTCGCGATTGGCCTGGCGCTGGCAGCCGCCGGACAGGCGGGTGCCGAGCTCGGCCTCGGTCTGGTACGGCGTGTTGTCCGACCGGTGGATCGGGATGGCGTGGAACCCGAGGTGCCCGATGTCGGTCTGGTACCAGCGCACCATCAGCGGTAAGAACGCCTTGCCGTTCCACGCCGTCGAGACCTCGGACTTGCTGTACACCTGGTGGGTGCCGGGCACCTCGTTCGTGTACTGGCTGCCGGAGACGAGCCATGACCGGATGACGTTCTCGTCCTTGTCGATCGCCCACACGCGCTGACCGGCGCGCTCGTAGACGACTCGCCGCCCTGACCCGGAGTTCGCCGGGACCGGTGGCGCGCCATCCCCGGTGCTCGCCACCGACGACAACGCGTACCCCCAGGCGTCGACCGCCCCCGGCGCCGGCGGTGGTGTGCGGGTCACCAGTGACTCTTCCTCGGGCCAGATCTCGAGCGACAGTGCGGTCTCGCGACCGACCACGCCATCGACGTACAGGTTGCGCTCCTCCTGCACCTTCTTCACGGCGTCGTACGTCGCCTGGTCGAATTGACCGGACACCGTGCCGGTGTAGTAGCCGGCGGCGGCGAGCGCGCCCTGCAGGCAGCTCACGCTCTCGCCGGACTCACCATGACGCAATGAGAGCACGGTCATCGTGCACCCGTCGCCACTCGATTGCTCAGCATTCGTCAACTCGGCCGACGTCGCATCGTCGACGACGTCGAGATCGGGCAGGGGTTCCGACGTCGGCGTGGACCCGGCAGGATCGGTGGCGGCAGCAGCGTCCGTAGCAGCATCCGACGTCGCCGCCGACACGGTCGACTCGGTCGCGACCGCCGCCGCGAGCGACTGGACCCCGTCGGACGATGCCGCGTCGGTCTCCGAGCCGCGCCCGGACAAGGCGATGACGATCAGCCCGATCGCTGTGGCGAGGACCACGATGACCGCGATCCGTGCTTCACGGTCGCGTTGGGACGCGGGCATCCGGCGCTTCGTCCGCTGCGGCTTTCTGTGACCTGTTTGCGTCATGACGTCGTTGTGTGCCCGAGATGCTGACACCCGGCGTGCCGGGTACGTGAGGGGTTGGTTCGAGCCGAGGCGTTGCCCAGCCAACTGTTCGCGCGAATCCCGGAGATCTTACCGGACGCCGCCCGTGGTGTGCGGGAACCCACCGTGCGTCCGAGCCGTCCTACTCCGGGAACGCTCCCTGCATCCGGGCCGCGCTCAGGGTGTTCTCGAGCAGGCAGGCGATCGTCATCGGGCCGGTTCCGCCTGGCATCGGGGTGATCGCACCGGCGATCGCCTGGACGGCGTCGAAGTCGACGTCGCCGACGATGCCGGCCTCGCTGCGCGACACCCCGACGTCGACGACGGCGGCACCCGGCTTGACGTGGTCGGCGGTGATCATCCTGGCCGATCCGGCGGCGGCGATGATGATGTCGGCTTCTCGGCAGACACCGGCGAGGTCGGGAGTCCGGGAGTGGGCCATCGTGACGGTGGCATCGATGCCTTTGCGACCGAGCAGCAGCACCATCGGCAGGCCGACGAGCGTCGACCGCCCGACGACCACGGCGCGCTTGCCCGATGTCGCGACGCCGTACCGGTCGAGCAGGCGCATCACTCCGAGTGGTGTGCAGCCGACGTGACCGGGGCGGCCCCGTACCAGGCGACCCATCGAGCTCTCGGTCAGCCCGTCGACGTCCTTGACGGTCGGCACGCGGGCGAGCACGGCCTCGGCGTCGAGCCCGGCGGGGAGCGGGAGCTGACACAGGATGCCGTGCACCGACGGATCCGTGGCCAGGCCATCGACGGCATCTTCGATCTCGGCCTGCGATGCCGTCTCGGGCAGCTCGATGCCCAACGATCGCATCCCGGCCTCCTCGGCCTTCTTGTGCTTCGACCGCACGTAGATCTGACTCGGCTTGTCGACGCCGACCAGCACCGTCGCCAGGTACACCGGCGGCGAACCCGCCGCTTCGATCTCGCGGCGCAGCCGCGCCACGATCTCGTCGCGGAGACGGATGCCGTTCATCAGCACCGCTCCGCCCGGCGTGCGCTCGAAGTCGACCGCCGATCCGGCGCCGAGAGCCATCAGCTCAACCCCACGATCTGGCCGTCGTCGTCGAAGTCGATGATCGAAGCCGCGGGTCTGCTGCCGAGGCCGGGCATCGTTCGCATCTCGCCGCAGATCGGGTACACGAAGCCGGCGCCGACGGACGCCCTGACCTCGCGGACGCTCAAGGTGTGCCCGGTCGGCGCACCCTTCAATGAGGGATCACCCGAGATCGACAGGTGCGTCTTGGCGATGCACACCGGGAGATGACCGAACCCGTTGTCGGTGTAGTTGGCGAGTTGGCGGTTGGCGATCGGGGCGTACTCGACGCGCTCGGCGCCATAGATCCTCGTGGCGACCGCTTCGATCTTGTCCTTGAGCGACGCGTCGTCGGGGTAGAGAAAGTGGAACCCGTTCGGCTCGTCGCAGGCCTCGACGACGGCATGCGCGAGGTCGGTCGCACCCGCGCCTCCGTCGCTGAAGTGGGTGCACACCGCGACGCGGGCGCCCATCTCCTCGGCGACGCGGCGGATCGCGGCGTGTTCGGAGTCGTGGTCGGTCGGGAACCCGTTGATCGCTACGACCGGGATCACGCCGTGGGCCTTGACGTTCTGGATCTGCTTGCGCAAGTTCGCCGCGCCGGCATCGACGTCGTCGGGGTTCTCCCGCAACAGGTCCGCC
>DASUEW010000244.1:0-2365 GCA_036274875.1 Ilumatobacteraceae bacterium | reverse complement strand
GTCGTCGGCTACCGTTCGGGACGCGCGTTCGTATGCCGGAACGGCGCGGGCCGTCCGACCCTGGTCCTGACGTCGACGCGCTGCGCATGGTTGGGTGCAGATCGGATGGTGCCGGCGATGCAGGTGTTCGTCAGCTACTCGAGCAACGACCGGCGACGGGTCGAGCGGCTCGTGCGCGCCCTCGAGGCGAACCGCGTGTCGGTGTTCTGGGACCCGGAGATCCCACCCGGGACGCCCACGTACAATACATACCTCGCCGACCGATTGGCTGAGGCCGACCGCGCCGTGGTCGTGTGGACCCCGTCGTCGGTGGTCTCGCAGTGGGTGATCGAGGAGGCCAACGAGGCCCGCAGGCGTGGCATCCTCGTGCCCGTCCGCCTCGACGACGTCGAGCCGCCGCTCGGGTTCCGCAGCATGCAGACCCTCGACTTGCGCGGCTGGTCGGGCGGGGCGACCGAACCGCGGATCGGCCAGCTCCTCGACGCCCTCGCCGGCCGTCCCATCCGCCCGGGGCCCCCGCCGCGCCGTCGAGGTCGCGCCACGGCCGCGCTCGTCGCCGCGCTGGTCGTCGTGCTCAGCGCGGCGGCCGCCGCGTTGTGGCTGTCGAACGACGGCGACGACGGCCGCGGCACGTCGCCGACAACGCAGCCCAGCACGTCGCCGCTGACCGAGCCGACCGAGCCGACCGAGCCGACGATCGCCCCGCCGCCTCCGGCACCGGAGCTGTCGCCCGTGCAGGACGGGGTGCAGCGCTTCGCCGAGGACCGCACGTCGATCACCGTTGACGCCGGCCAGACGGACCTTGCTGGCTTCGACCTGTGGCAGGCCTCACCCGACGCCCAGCCGAGCTGCGCGGACGGCGGCATCCGGGTGTCGTGGCAGGTAATCGAGCCGTGGCCTGCCGATGCCGTTCGCCTCGAGTTGCGCACCGAGATCCCCCGCACCGACCAAACGACCGTGATCGGCGAGGGTGCCAGCGGCGAGCTGTTCCTCGGGTGGTGCGGGACGCTGATGGTCCACAACCTCGGCACCGACCCGATCGTGGTTGAGCTGCGCTACGCGTCCGAGCTGTGACGCCCATGCAGGCTTGACCGCCGCGATCCGGTCGTCGGGGCGGTCGATCTCGTCGATGAGCTCGGTCGCGCGATGAGAACCCGGTGGCGGTTCACTTCGTCGTGGACTGGACGCGTTCGACCAGGTCACGGGTCTTGGTGACGGTCATCTCAGTGCTGACAGCGCAAGAAGCGAGTTCGAGAAGCAGTCGTGGAGCCGGGTGCGGTGCTGGTTGCGAAGCGGCGCCATGTCGCGATGCCGCCTTGGATCAGCTGGCAGGCCTAGACGGTGGCGTCCATGCCGGTCCCGTGGGGGAGCACGATCACGGGTCGTCGCCGCGCAGCTCGACGCCGCCCGTCGAGGCGTGCACCTGGCGCGAGCCGACAATCCCGATTGGTGCGACATCGCGTTCGACCGCGTGACGACACCACCGATGCCCGGCGGGCGCGCGAGACCGTTTCAGCGATCGGCGGTCAGCGCAGCGATGGCGAGGACGCGCACGGCCGGGCCGAGGACCCGCAGCGCATCGACCAGGCCGACCGCGAGAGCCGTCAGCCTCACGACGACGTGGTCGGTGGCAGCGAACCACGCGTCGCATCGCGCTGGGTCGACCCCGATCGCCTTGCCGCCGTCGACACGTGTCCACACCACGACCGGTGCGGTGTCGGCCGCCGCGACGACCTCGTCGTCGGTCGGATCGAGCAGTACCCGTCGGCCGTCGTGCTGGTCGGCGCCCATCCTGGTGGTCGTCGTGAGCACCACCCTGCCGCGCAGCTGGTCGCCGAGCGCGTGCAACAGGGTGGTCTTGTCGCCTCCGCCCACGAGGGCGATGTGTGAACGACGGCCGACGTCCAAGGCGACGGCCACGCCGCTCAGCGGGATCGGCGTGACCACAGCACCGCCTCGACGACGCCGCCACCGATCGCGAGCGCCTTGTCGGAGATCTCGTGGCACGCCGAGGGATCGAGACGCGGATCGACGTCGCCGATCTTGAGACCGCTCGTCACCTCCCTGCCGTCGAGGATCAGGCCGCGGATCAGGCCGGCGAACGGGGCGCGCACCTCACGCATCGTCTCCACCACCGCGTGGCAGTCGACGCCGGCTGTGAAGCCCCGGGACCGAGGCCGATCACCAAGGGCGCGTCGTCGATCGAGGTGTCGATGTTCCGCTTCGCGAGCCGCGCGTCGACGACGACGTCGGCTCCCAGGTCGGGCAACGTCGGCGATACGACGACGCCCACGACGCCCGCCCCGTCGGTGGAACCCTGACGAGCGATGCGGGCGGCGTCCCCTGCAGTCGCCGCGAGCCGGCC
>DASUEW010000243.1:0-2128 GCA_036274875.1 Ilumatobacteraceae bacterium | reverse complement strand
GGCGTTGTCGCTGGCGACGGCCGTCGCCACCGACCTGCACCAGATCGACGTGGCCCGGCGTTGCGCGACCGCTGCTGCGGCGCGGGCCGAGCAAGTCGGCATGCTCGCGACCCGCCTGCATGCGCGCTACGCGTCGGCGATGGCCGCGTGGGCGGGTGGCGACACGGCCACGGCGCGCCGCCATCTCGCGGCAGCGTTCGAGGAGCTGGACCGTGACCGCGTGACCCTCGGTGCATCGGACGCCAGGGCCGCGATCGAGGTGCATGCCCGCGACGTGGTCGACCTCGCGATGCGGGTGGCTCTCGACGACCCGCGTCCGTGGAGTCTGCTGACGTGGATGGAGCGCGCCCGGGCGGGGTCGTCGCTCCCGAGGCCGGCGGTGCCGAACGTCCCTGCCGGGGTCGCCGACGAGCTCGCCGAGCTCAGATCGGTGGCCGTGGAGCTCACGCGTGCCGAACACGACGGATCGCCGGCAGAGGAACTGAGATCACGTCAGGCCGGACTCGAGCGATCACTGCACGACCGATGGATGCGCGAGTCGTCACCGATCGAAGCAGCCACGGCTGCACGCCTGCGGCTCGGCGATCTGCGCGATTCGCTCGGCGGCCGTGAGCTCGTGTCGATCGCCGGCGCCGGTGACGAGCTCGTCGCCGTCGTCATCACCGCCCGCCGCTCGGCGATCGTGCAGTTGGGGTCGATCGTCGAGATGCGCCGAGCCGCCGAACGGGCGACGGCCGCGTTCCGCGGCCTGGCAGCGACACGCACCGGAGGTGCCGGGGAGGCCGTCGAGGCGGCGCGGCGGCGGGCCGCTCGGGAGGCCGTCGACGAGCTCGAAGAGCGTTTGGTCGAGCCACTGGCGCTGGCGGCGAACGACATCGTCATGGTCGTTCCGGCCGATCTCCACGCCGTACCGTGGCGGGCCCTCCCATCGATCCGCGGCCGCGCCGTCACGCTCGCGCCGTCCGTACGGTGGTGGCTCGACACAACTCGTTCGTTGTCCGGTCGATCGGCGTCCGGTCGATCATTGTCCGGTCGATCGGCGACGGGTCGACCATCCGGCGAGGTGCTGGTCGCCGCCGGGCCGCGACTCGAGACGGCCGAGGCCGAAGCGACCGCGGTGGCCGCCTGCCACCCGGGCGCACGCGTGCTCGCCGGACACTCGGCCACGACGCAGGCTGTCACGGACGGTCTGGCCAGTGCGTCCCTGGCGCACATCGTCGCCCACGGCCGGTTCCGCCACGACAACCCGCTGTGGTCGACGATCGAGCTCGCCGACGGTCCGCTGCCGGTCTACGAGCTCGAGATGATCGAACACACGCCACCGGTCATGGTGCTCGCGTCGTGCGACTCCGGTGTCGGTGGCCCGCGCGGAGGCGACCAGTTGCTCGGGCTGTCGCAAACCCTGTTGCGGATGGGAACCCGATCGATCGTCGCCTCGGTGAACCTCGTTCCCGACGATCCGACGACGACAACCGCCCTCGTCGCCCTGCACCACGACCTCGCGCGGGGCATCGAACCGTCCGCGTCGCTCGCGACACGGGTGTACGACGACCCGCTCGACGACCTGGCAGCGGCCTGTTTCGTGACGCTGGGTGTGAGTTGATGGTGCGAGTCGACGGCGTGACTGGCGAACTCGTCGCGCAGGGTGAACCGGCGACGAACCTATAGTCGCCAGGTGCGTTCCGACGCGGAGCTCGTCGGTCTCGTGCGGGCAGGGGGCCGTGATCGTGCTGTTGCGTGGCGCGAGCTCGTCGACCGGCACACGCCTCGCCTGTACGGCGTCGCCCGTTCGTTCGACGTCGACAGCCAGACGGCCGAGGACCTGGTGCAGACCGCCTGGCTACGGTTCTTGTCGAGGATGCACCAGCTCCGCGACCCGTCGTCACTCGGCCCGTGGCTGGGGATGATCGTGCGCAACGAGGCGCGGCGGCTGGTCACTCGTCGCCGCACCGTTGCTGTCGGCGAGGGATGGGAGCGCTACGCCGACGCCGGTCCTGAGGCCGACGCCGTGCTCGTCGAGTCGGAGCGGGCACAGGCGCTGCGGAGCGCGTTCTCTCGCCTCGGTGAGGAGTGCCGCCAGCTGCTCAAGTTGCTGTTCGTCGACCCGCCGCTCTCGTACGACGAGATC
>DASUEW010000242.1:0-2140 GCA_036274875.1 Ilumatobacteraceae bacterium | reverse complement strand
CGGCGAGACCCGACTCGTGCTCGAGCGTGTGATCGAGCTCGGCCGGAGTCAGCCGGTGCTCCCGAAGCAGGTAGAAGATGGCGCCGGGGTCGACCGATCCCGAGCGGGTGGCCATCGGCACGCCCTCGAGCGGGCTGAAGCCCATCGTCGTGTCGACCGATCGGCCGTCGAGAACGGCCGTCACCGAGCAGCCGCCGCCGAGGTGACACACGACCAGCCGCCGCGAGCTGATCCGGTCGGCAACGGACGCGACGGCGAGGCCGTGAAAGCCGTAGCGGCGGATCCCCCACTCCTCTCGCCAGCGGAGCGGGATCGCATAGGTCGATGCCTCATCCGGGATGCCGCGATGGAACGCGGAGTCGAACACGGCGACGTGCGGCACGCTCGGGAGCGCAGCCTGAGCCGTCGCAATGCCGCGCAGGGCGGGCTCTGTGTGGAGTGGCGCGAGCGAGGCGAGGTCCCGGATCTGCTCGATGACTCCGGGGTCGATCAGGGCCGCGTCGCCGAAGAGGCGGCCGCCGTGCACCACGCGATGCCCCACTGCGGCCACATCGTCCGGCACGACGCCAAGGGACTCGATCTGCTCGGAGCGCTCGTGCCCGTCGACGATCGAAAGCTTCAGGCTCGTCGAGCCGGCGTTGACGACGAGGATCCGGTTCAGTGCGGCCAGGCCCAGTCCCGGATCTCCGGCTCGTCGTCGCCGTGCTCGCGCGTCCACGCGCGCGCCGCCAGCCGCCGGTCGACCATCTCCTGCCTCAGGTGTGCCGCCTTGGCGCCCAGGCCGGGTACGCGGTCGATCACGTCGATCACGAGGTGGAAGCGATCGAGGTCGTTGAGCATGACCATGTCGAACGGCGTCGTCGTCGTCCCCTCTTCCTTGTAGCCGCGCACGTGCAGGTTGTGATGGTTCGTCCGCCGATAGGTGAGGCGGTGGATCAGCCAGGGATAGCCGTGATACGCGAAGACGACCGGCTTGTCGACCGTGAAGAGCGAGTCGAACAACCCGTCGGAGAGGCCGTGCGGGTGCTCCGAGTCGGGCTGAAGCCGCATCAGGTCGACGACGTTCACGACCCGCACCTTTAGCTCCGGCAGCCGCGTGCGCAGGATCGCAGCCGCAGCCAGCGTCTCGAGCGTCGGGGTATCGCCGGCGCAGGCGAGCACGACGTCGGGCTCGCCACCATCGTCGTTCGAGGCCCAGTCCCAGATTCCGAGCCCGCGCGTGCAGTGCAGGATCGCGTCGTCGATCGAGAGATAGTCGAGCGCCGGCTGTTTGCCGGCGATGATCACGTTCACGTAGTTGCGGCTGCGCAGGCAGTGGTCGGCGACCGAGAGCAGCGTGTTCGCGTCGGGCGGCAGATAGACCCGGATCACCTCCGCCTTCTTGTTCATGACGTGGTCGATGAAGCCGGGGTCCTGGTGCGAGAAGCCGTTGTGGTCCTGCCGCCAGACGTGCGAGCTGAGCAGGTAGTTGAGCGAGGCGATCGGGCGGCGCCACGGGATGTCGTTCGTCACCTTGAGCCACTTTGCGTGCTGGTTGAACATCGAGTCGACGATGTGGATGAACGCCTCGTAGCAGTTGAAGAGGCCGTGTCGGCCCGTCAGGAGGTACCCCTCGAGCCAGCCTTGGCAGAGGTGCTCGGAGAGGATCTCCATCACGCGGCCGTCGGGGGAGAGCTGCTCGTCGGCCGGCTCCGTCTCGGCGACCCACGTGCGATCGGTGACCGAGAAGACATCGCCGAGGCGGTTGGAAGCCGTCTCGTCCGGCCCGAAGAGACGGAAGTTGTCCCCGTTACGGGCGATGACGTCGCGGAGGAACCCGCCGAGCACGCGCGTTGCCTCGCTGAACGTCGTCGCGGGCTTCGCAACCTCGACGCCATAGTCTCGGAAGTCCGGAAGAACGAGGTCGCGCAGCAAACCGCCACCGTTCGCGTGCGGATTGGCGCTCATCCGGCGGGCGCCCGCCGGGGCCTGCGCGGCCAACTCGGGCAACAGCCTGCCCTGGTCGTCGAAGAGCTCGTCCGGCCGGTAGCTGCGCAGCCACTCCTCGAGCCGGCGGATCTGGTCCGCGCTCTCCCGGACGCCCGCGAGCGGTACCTGGTGCGAGCGCCAGGTCCCCTCGATCGGGACGCCGTCGATCTCG
>DASUEW010000241.1:0-2116 GCA_036274875.1 Ilumatobacteraceae bacterium | reverse complement strand
GTCGACGCCGGCCAGAAGCTGACGCTCCAGATCCCGGTCGCGACCGCCGCCGGGGCGACGTCGGTCGTCCTCAACCTCACGGCCGACGGCGCCGACGTCGACGGGTTCGTCACCGCGTACCCGTGTGACGCACCGATGCCCACGACGTCGATCCTCAACTTCACGCCCGGCCACGCGGTCGCCAACATGGTGGCGCTCAAGCTGCCGGCGAGCGGGCTGTGCTTCAACTCCTCGGCGTCGGTGCACCTGATCGGCGACCTGATGGGGTGGTTCACCGGAACGGGAGACTTTCAGGGCGCGACCCCCAATCGACTGCTCGACACGAGGTCGGGCGCGATGGTGCCCGCCAACGTGGAGCGTCGGATCCCGGTTGCCGGAACCACGGGCATCTCGGCCAGCGCCTCGATCGCGGCGCTGAACATCACGGTCGTCACGCCCGTCGCCGACGGTTTCGTCACGGTCTACGAGTGCGGCAGCGTGCCCGTCGCGTCGACGGTGAACTTCCGCGCCGGCGAGGTGGTTCCGGCATTCACGTTCGCCCGGCTGTCCGGCGACGACGTGTGCTTCCGCTCGTCCGTCAACACCCACGTCCTCGTCGACAGCTTCGGCTGGTCGAATGGCACAGCCGGCCTTCGTGGCCTCCAGCCGGCGCGGGTGCTCGACACCCGCAACAACACCTGGTCGATCGGCCCGGCCCAGAGCGGGCAGACGCTGGAGCTCCGCGTCGCCGGACGCGGTGGGGTGCCGAACGACGCCGCAGCCGCGTTGCTCACGATCACCGCCGACAGCATCACGGGCGACGGATTTGTCACCGCCTGGCCGTGCGACGAGGCGATGCCGACGGCATCGGTCCTGAACCTGTGGTCCGGCACGGTCCGTTCGAACCTGGCGCTCGTCAAGCTGTCGGCCACCGACGGCGAGGTGTGTCTGCGCCCGACGCTGTACAACGGCTCGTCGATCACATTGATCGCCGACGCGGTGGGCTGGACTCCCGGCGGGCCGACGCGTGGCCCGGTTCCGGCACCCCCGACCCCTCCCACGCCGGCCCCCGTGCCGCCCGTGCCGCCGCCAGGATTCCCGGGCAAGTTCGTCACGCTCCCGGTCGGCGCCGCGCTGCCGAGCGAGAGCGAGTGTGCCGCCCGCGTCCGCAGCGCGGCGGAGGTCCGCGCCGTCAACGTGCCGTACAACAACACCCGCGGTACCTCACCCCACAACGAGGAGCCGCGCGTGACCGGCAACTTCACGGGCACGACCGACGAGATCCTCCAATGGGCGGCGTGCAAATGGGGGATCGACGAGGACATCGTGCGCGCTCAGATCGCCAAGGAGTCGTACTGGACGATGGACGCCGTCGGTGACAACGGAGAGTCATTCGGTCTCGGTCAGGTCCGCTTTCCGTATCACGGTGCCGCGTTCGAAGACGACAACGCGAAGCGGTCGTCGGCATACAACGTCGACTACACGTACTACCGCTGGTGGAGCTGTTACCAGGGCCGCGAGACCTGGTTGAACCAGTTCGAGCGCGGTCGCGACTACGCCGCCGGTGACGAGTGGGGATGCGTCGGCCTGTGGTTCTCAGGCCGTTGGTACTTCAACAACGCCGACTACATCGCCGCGGTGCACGACTACCTCGACGACCGCATCTGGGAGACGCCGCCGTTCATCAACTACACGGGTTGAGCACCTGCGGTAGGTCAACTCCACCTAGTTCGGCATCCTGTCCTTCGAGGGCGGCCGGCTGCTACCGTGCCGACCGACCGTGAAGTGGGTCCTGTGAGGCCCACACGGAGAGGACGACATGACCACGAGCAAGCAGGTCCTCGGGCCTGACGACGTGCGCCGGGCGGTGACCCGCATGGCGCACGAGATCATCGAGCGCAACCGGGGGCTCTCCGGGGTGGCGCTGATCGGGCTCCAGCGGGGAGGGGTCTGGCTCGCCGAGGGGCTCGGCGCCGAGATCGCCCGCATCGAACATTCGATACCGGTCGGATCGGTCGATGCCTCGCTCCATCGTGACGACATCGGGTTGCGCCCGGTGTCGCCCGGTTCGGTCAGCGAGATCCCGTTCCCCATCGACGGCACGACCGTCGTGCTGGTCGACGACGTGTTGTTCACC
>DASUEW010000240.1:0-2330 GCA_036274875.1 Ilumatobacteraceae bacterium | reverse complement strand
CTATTGCAGTACTTCAGCTTTGCGGCGGCTGCGCCCGTGCTGGCCGTCCATAACGAGGGTCTGTTCGAGCTCGACGGGAACGCGACCGACAGTGCCGCGATCGAGCCCGACGACGACTGGAACTCGACCAATCACGCCCTCGCCAGCGTGTTCATTCCGGGCTCGGTCGAGAAGGATGGCTCGGACGTCACCTACTTCACCGGCGGTGGCTCGAAGGACGTCAACAACATCGGCCAATGGAAGTACTCGTCGAACGATGTTGCTCCCGACAAGGACGAGATCCTCGACGCCTTCGCCGCGGCCTACGAGAAGAACGGCGACACCTTCGTCTACTTCGGCCTCGATCGATTCGATGGCTCCGGCGACTCGTTCGTCGGCTTCTGGTTCCTCCAGGACAACATCGGCCTTGGTGCGAACGGCAACTTCATCGGCACGCACACCGATGGCGACATCCTCGTTCTGTCCGACTTCACCAATGGCGGCGCGATCTCCCAGATCAAGATCTACGAGTGGCTGAATGGCGGCCTGTCGCTCAAGGAGTCCGGCGCCGAGTGCGACTTGCCCGGCACCGAGGACGCCTGCGCAACGGTCAACGCCGACACCACGAACGCCCCGTGGCCCTTCACCAACAAGTCCGGCTCGCACGACTTCGCGGCCGGTGAGTTCTACGAGGGTGGCATCAACCTCGACACCGTCTTCGGTGGCGACGCCCCCTGTTTCTCGGGCTTCCTGGCCGAGACCCGCTCCTCACAGTCGACCACGGCTCAGCTGAAGGATTTCGCGCTCGGCAACTTCAATACCTGCCAGCCGCCGACGCTCACGACCCAGCGCAGCAGCGCATCGGTCGACTTCGGCGGGACCGTCACCGACCTGGCGACGCTCTCCGGCAACGACGGACCTGCCTCGGGCACGGTCACGTTCTTCATCTGCACCCCCGCCCAGGTCACGGCGGCCGGATGCCCGGCACCCAACGGTTCGCAGCTCGGAGCGCCGGTCGCAGTGACGACCAGCGCCAACGGCGGTACCGCGACCTCGTCGGCCTACACGGTCGGGTTGACCGCGGCCGCAGTCGGCAAGTACTGCTTCCGGGCTGTGTACACGCCTGACCAGGCATCGCAGTACCTCGGCGCCACCCACACCGACGCGGACCTCGAATGCTTCACGGTTGCGCCCGCGACGATCGACATCGTCAAGGTCGCCAGCCCGGCCGGCCCCGTCAGTGCCGGCGACTCGATCGGCTTCGACATCACCGTCACCAACATCGGCACGGGCACGGCGCTCAACGTCGCCGTCAACGACCCGCTTCCGCCCGGCATCAATTGGACGCTCGGCACGGTCACCGGCGGCGCCACCTGCGGCATCACCGGCGCTGTCGGCAGCCAGGTCCTGGCCTGCACCAAGGCTAGCCTCGTTGCGGCCGGCACGTTCAGCGCCCACATCTCGGGACTCACTGACCCGGCCGACTGCGGCACCGTCAGCAACACGGCCGGCGTCACCACGACGAACGACGGCAGCGATACGGCAACGGCCTCCGTGGTCGTCCAGTGCCCCGACGTCACGGTCGCCAAGACCCCCGACGGCGGCGACGTCAATGCCGGCAGCCTTGCCACGTTCACGATCGTCGTCACCAACCTCGGCCCGGGCATCGCCCGCAACGTCACCCTGAGTGACGCCCTGCCAGCCGGGATCGACTGGTCCGAGGACAGCGCGTCCTGCCTGATCACCGGGCTGGTCGGTAGCGAGACCCTCAACTGCAACTTCGGCGACATGGCCTCGGGCGCGACTGCCACGGTTCACGTCTCCGGGCTCACCGATGCCCAGGACTGCGGCAACATCCCGAATACAGCGACCGTCGGCGCCGCCAACGAGCGGACCGCCCAGGCGGGCAACAACTCCGACACAGGGTCGATCGACGTGCTCTGTGCGGACATCCGGATCGTCAAGGCCGCCAATCCTGTCGGGCCGGTCAGCGCCGGTGACACGATCGGCTGGGACGTCACCGTCTCGAACGTCGGCGACGGGACCGCCACCGACGTCCACGTCGAAGATCCGCTTCCGGCGGGCGTCGACTGGGTGCTCGGCGCGATCAGCGGCGACACGACAGATGTGACCTGCCAGATCAACGGCGCCGTCGGCGCCGAGATCCTCACCTGCGACGACCCGAGCATGGCCCCGACCGACAGCTTCACGGTCCATGTCTCGGCCGCCACCGACGCCACCGACTGCGGAACGATCAACAACACAGCGACCGTCACCACGGGTAACGACGGCAGGGCCGAGTCCACGACCTCCGTCATCGTCAACTGCCCGGATCTCGAGGTCGTCAAGAG
>DASUEW010000239.1:0-4176 GCA_036274875.1 Ilumatobacteraceae bacterium | reverse complement strand
TGCGGCGCTCAGCGGGCTCGCCGGGTCCGTACCTGCTGCAGGCGGCCATCGCTGCCTGCCACGCGACCAGCCCGACGTACGACGCCACCGACTGGCGCGAGATCGCCGAGCTGTACCGACTGCTCGCGGCGCGCTCGCCGTCTCCGGTCGTGTCGCTGAACCGGGCCGTCGCCGTGGCCGAGCGAGATGGCCCGGCGGCCGGGCTGAGGTTGGTCGATGCGATCGACGGGCTCGAGCACTTCCACCTGTGGCACGCGACCCGGGCCGACCTGCTCCGCCGACTCGGACGCGGTGTCGAGAGCGCCGCCGCCTACCGCGCCGCGCTCGAATGCGAACCGTCGGCCGCCGAGCGTCGCTTCCTCGACCGTCGTCTGGCGGAGGTCTCGGCGACGCTGTGATCGGATTCGGCGACGATTCGCCACGCTGCGCGCCGAGCCGCATAGCTTCGGTCCGTGGTGAAGGTCGCGGTGCTCGGCGGTGGTGTCGCTGGGCTGACCGCCGCCCACGAGCTGGCCGAGCGCGGCTTCGAGGTGGTGGTGCTCGAGAGCCGCTCGATTCCCGGGGGCAAGGCGAGAAGCCTGCCCGTGCCGGGGTCGGGAGTCGGTGGTCGCGCCGACTTGCCAGCCGAGCACGGCTTCCGCTTCTTCCCCGGGTTCTATCGACACGTGCCCGACACGATGCGCCGGATCCCGACCGCCGATGGCACGGTGCTCGACCGGCTGACGGCGGCTACCCGGGTGATGATCGCCAGGGCCGGCGGACGTCACGAGATGATCAGCGCCGCGCACCTTCCCGCGTCACTCGACGATCTCGGGGTGGTCAGCCGGTTCCTGCTCGAATGGACGACGGCTCTCGGGATCCCTGTCGGCGAACAGGCGGTGCTCGTCGAGCGACTGCTGACGCTCCTCACGAGCTGTGACGAGCGGCGCTACGCACAGTGGGAGCAGCAGAGCTGGTGGGAGTTCGTGGGTGCGGAACGCCGATCGGTGGCGTTCCAGAAGTTCCTTGCCGACGGGCTCACGCGCACGCTCGTGGCGGCAAGGGCGAGAGAGATCAGCGCTCGCACCGGCGGGCTGATCCTCGCCCAGTTGCTGTTCGACATCACACGGGTCGGGGGTCGCGCCGATCGCGTGCTCGACGGTCCGACCAACGAGGCGTGGATCGATCCCTGGGTCGCGCATCTGCGCACGCTCGGCGTCGACCTGCGCCTCGACTGCCCGGTGCAGGGTCTCGTCGTCGAGGGCGAGCGCATCGCCGGTGTGACCACACCCGCCGGGACCGTGACCGCCGACTTCTACGTGGCCGCGTTGCCCGTGGAGATCATGCGGACGTTGGCCGGGCCGCCGCTGCGCCGGCTCGAGCCGCGGTTGGCGGCACTCGACCGTCTCGTGACGCGGTGGATGAACGGCGTGCTCTTCTACCTCGACACCGACATCCCACTCGTGCACGGCCACACGATCTACATCGACTCGGAGTGGGCGCTGACGTCGATCTCGCAGGCCCAGTTCTGGGGCGCTGGCGAAGTCGGGCGCTATGGCGATGGGAGCGTTCACGGGATCCTGTCCGTCGACGTGTCCGATTGGGATACCCCGGGAAGGCGCACGGGCAAGGTGGCGTCGCGTTGCAGCCGCGAGGAGATCCGCACAGAAGTCTGGGGCCAGCTCGCCGATCACCTCAACGACGGGCCGCAGCCGGTCCTCGACGAGTCGCGGGTGCTCGCCTGGTTCCTCGATCCTGCGATCGAGTTCCCCAACCCGACGGAGGCGACCAACCTCGAGCCACTGCTGATCAACACCGCCGGGTCGTGGAGCGACCGGCCCGAGGTGACCACGCGGATCCCCAACCTGATGCTCGCTGCTGACTACGTGCGCACGAACACCGATCTGGCGACGATGGAGGGAGCCAACGAGGCGGCCCGCCGCGCCGTGAACGCGATCCTCGACGCGACCGGATCGTCCGCGTCTCGCTGTGCCGTGTTCGATCTGGCCGAGCCGGTGGTGCTGCGCCACGCCCGGCGTCTCGACCGCCTGCGCTGGTGGCTGTTCCGCCGACCTGCTCGCCCACCGCTGCGCGTCGATCAGGACGGCGTGCTGCACCCCCGCGGCGTGCTCGGCCGTGTCGCGATCGGGCTGGCCTCGAGTGGGAGGTTCAGGTAGGAGCGTTCAGTCGATGCGCACGACGAGCTTGTCGGGGATCCCGACCGGGGGCGGCTCGCCCGGGCCGAAGCGCTGGTAGTCGGTGCGGTCCTCGAACGTCTCGTCACCGTCGACCGGGAGGTACTCGAAGTAGTTGAGGGCCGCGTCGACGTCGTCCTGCCACACCTCCGACGGGACGTTGTACAGCACCTCTAGGCCGTAGCCGTCGGGATCGGCGATGTACGCCGAGTGCGTCATCCCGTGGTTGCCGCGCACCTTGAACTCGACGCCGTTGTCCTTGAGGTGGCGGATGCGCTCGAGCCATGACTCTCGGTCGGGGTAGCCGATCGCGATGTGGTTGACACCGATCGCAAGCGGGGTCATCGACCAGTCGGGCACCGGCCCGAGGCTCGATGGATCCTCGACCTGCACGAGGGCGAGGTCGTGGTGCGTGTCTTCGCTCCCGCGGTAGAAGCGCATCGTGAGGGTGTGAGTCATCTCGCCACACTGCTCGAATCCGAGCATCTCGGTGTAGAAGCGGTGCGAGGCGTCGATGTCGCGCACGTTGAGCACGAGATGGTTGATGTGTGGGCCGCTCATGCGAACCTCCCCGGTCGGATGTTGCACTCTGACGTTGAACCTTGACGTGAACGTCGACGTGACCGTCGAGCGTATTGCACTGCCCTCATCCTGCTTCATCGAGCGCACGCCAGATGCGCTCGGGCGTGAGTGGTGTTTCCATATGTCGCACGCCCCTTGCCGCCACCGCGTCGATCACAGCGTTGTACACCGAAGGGATGGCGCCGATCGTGCCCGACTCGCCGACGCCCTTGGCGCCGAGCGGGTTCATCCAGGTGGGAGTCTCCATGTGCGAGACCTCGAACGACGGCAGCTCGGCGGCCGACACGACGAGGTAGTCGGCGAAGTTGGTGGTCTTCGGTTGGCCGTCGGGCTCGTAGTGGATGTGCTCGAGCAACGCCTGGGCCACGCCCTGGGCGATGCCGCCGTGCACCTGGCCCTCGGCGAGCAGCGGGTTGATCAGGGTGCCGGCGTCGTCGACGGCGATGTGGCGGATCAAGCGGGCATCGCCGGTCTCGGTGTCGACCTCCACGACCGCGACGTGGGCGCCGAACGGGAACGTGCCCCCGTTCGACTCGAAGTCGGTGTCGGCCGCCAGCGGACGGTCGCCGTTGGCGCCGAGGTCGGCCCACCCGAGGTCGCGAGCGGGTGTCCCTGCGACGTGGAACCGCCCGGACGCGACGTCGAGCACGATGTCGTCGACGGCCGCCTCGAGCAGGCCGGCGGCCCGGTCGCGTGCCTGTTCGATCAGGGCGTCGGTCGCCGTGGCGATCGCGGAACCACCCATCTGAACCGACCGTGACCCCACCGTGAGCCCCCCGGACCGCACCTCGTCGGTATCGCCGTGGAGGACGGTGATGTGCTCCATCGGCACGCCCGTGCGGTCGGCGACGATCATCGCCCACGTCGTGTCGTGACCCTGACCGAACGGCGTCGATCCCGAACGCACGGTGAGGTGGCCGTCCTCGCCGACCTCGACCGCGCCGAACTCGGTTTGCGGACCGCCGGCGGTGACCTCGACGTAGACCGAGATGCCGATGCCGAGCTCGACGCGATCGCCGTTCGCCCGGCGCCGTGCCTGCTCCTTGCGCAGGTCGTCGTAGCCGGCGGCGACGAGGACACGCTCGAGTGCCTCCGGGTAGTCGCCGACGTCGTACGCGGTGCCGATGCCCGTGGTGTAGGGCTCGAGGAACTTCGGCACGAGGTTGCGACGCCGGACCTCGGCAGGGTCCATCCCGATCTCGGTGGCGAACAGGTCGATCATGCGCTCGATCGCGACCGCCGCCTCCGGCCGCCCGGCACCCCGATAGGCGGTGATCGACGACGTGTTCGTCACGACGGACTCGCCGCTGAACCCGACGTTGGGGATGTGGTAGCAGCCGGTGGCCATCCGCATCGTCATCGTGTGCAGGATCGCCCCCGTCAACGGGAAGGCGCCGGCGTCTTGCACGACGTCGAGTTG
>DASUEW010000238.1:0-7522 GCA_036274875.1 Ilumatobacteraceae bacterium | reverse complement strand
AACGACGCCGGATCCGCCGACGGAAGCGCAGCTTGGTCGGCTGTGCCAACCGGTTCGCGCCGGCGGTAGCCGGCGAACCAGTCGCGCGATGCCGAATCCCCTTCGGGATCGTCGTTTCCGCCGCCGCCGCCTGGCGCCGAGTAGCCGGGCTTCCACATCGCGTCGGCATCGGCGACCTGTTCGTCCCCCACGTCGATCGATCCTACGAGTCACGGCCGCGTTGTTTCCCGGCAGTGTCCCGGCACACTCCACATCGAGCGAACACGACCGGCGCGCCTTGACAAGGCCGCCGGCCATCACGTAGCGAGTGACAACCATGGCCAGACCCCTCGTGATCGTCGAGTCCCCCGCAAAGGCGAAGACGATCGCCAAATTCCTCGGCGACGCGTTCGACGTGCGCGCCTCGGTTGGCCATGTCGCTGACCTGCCGTCGAAGGGCCTCGCGGTCGACGTGGACAATGGGTTCAAGCCGACCTACGAGCTCACCGAGCGCGGCAAGCAGGTGGTCAAGGACCTCAAGTTGGCGCTGAAGGATGCAAGTGAGCTCTACCTGGCCACCGACGAGGACCGCGAGGGGGAGGCGATCAGCTGGCACCTCCTCGAGTACCTGAAGCCGAAGGTCCCCGTGAAGCGGATGGTGTTCCACGAGATCACCAAGGCCGCCATCGACCACGCGGTGAACAACCCTCGTGGCATCGACTACGGGCTCGTCGACGCCGCCGAGACCCGCCGCATCCTCGACCGGCTCTACGGCTACGAGGTGTCGCCCGTGCTGTGGAGGCGCGTCAACCGAGGGTTGTCGGCGGGACGTGTCCAGAGCCCCTCGATCCGCCTCATCGTCGAGCGCGAGCGCGAGCGCATCGCATTCGTGTCGGCCGGCTACTGGGACATCGAGCTCGTCACCGCGACGACGCCGTCGTTCACCGCCGCGCTCGTCGCCGTCGGCGACGCGAAGGTCGCCACCGGAAAGGATTTCGACTCCAGCGGCGTGCTCCGCGATGTACCGAACGCCAAGGTCGTCGCCCTCGACGAGGCACGTGCCCGGGCGCTGGCCGACGGCCTCGTCGACAGTCCCTTCACGGTGCGCAGCGTCGAGGAGCGGCCGTTCCGGTCGTCGCCGAAGGCGCCGTTCATGACCTCGACCCTGCAGCAGGAGGGTGGTCGCCGGCTGCGCCTGTCGGCGTCGCAGGTGATGCGGCTCGCGCAAGGTCTGTACGAGCGCGGGTTCATCACCTACATGCGAACCGACAACGTCACGTTGTCGGCGGAGGCCGTCACCGAGGTACGCGACACGATCACCAAGGAGTACGGCCGGCAGTACCTGTCGCCGTCGCCGCGGCAATACGCGTCGAAGGTCAAGAACGCTCAGGAGGCGCACGAGGCAATCCGTCCGACCACACCGTTCCGGAGTCCCAAGCAGGTCGAGGGCGAGATCAACGCCCAGGAGCTGGCGCTCTACCGGCTGGTCTGGCAGCGGACCCTGGCGTCGCAGATGGCCGACGCGACAGGCACGACCGTCAGCGTGCGAATCGCCGCGGTGTCGACGTTCGAATCGACCGACTGCCTGTTCGCGGCATCGGGCACGACGATCACGTTCCCCGGCCACCGCGCGGTGTACGTCGAGGCGAGGGCCGACGACGACGGCGACAGCGGTGACGACGAAGCCTTGCTCCCGCCGCTGACGAACGGCGATCCGGTTCCGGTCGGGTCGCTGACGCCGAACGGCCACGCCACGACGCCCCCCGCCCGCTACACCGAGGCCTCGCTCGTCAAGCGGCTCGAGGAGCTCGGCATCGGGCGGCCCTCCACGTGGGCGTCGATCATCCAGACGGTCCAAGACCGCGGATACGTGTGGAAGAAGGGACAGGCACTGATCCCGACCTGGACCGCGTTCGCCGTCGTGAGCCTGATGGAAAAGCACTTCGACGACCTCGTCGACTACGAGTTCACGGCCAAGATCGAAGAGGACCTCGACTCGATCGCGACCGGGCAGAGCCAGAAGGACGTGTGGCTCACCCGGTTCTACTTCGGCGACGACACGCTGCCGGGGCTCAAACGGCTCGTCGAGGAGAACCTCGACGAGATCGATGCGGCGACGATCAACACGTTCCCGCTCGGCGCCGATCCCGACGGCAACCTCGTCGTCGTCAAGCCCGGGAAGTACGGCCCCTACGTGAAGCGCGGCGACGACACGGCGGGCGTGCCCGACGATCTCCCGCCCGACGAGCTCACGGTCGACAAGGCGCTCCAGCTGCTGGCGGCGCCGAAGAGCGACGTTCCGATCGGCGAGCTCGACGGTCTTCCCGTGTATGCGAAGAACGGACGGTTCGGGCCGTACGTGCAGTGGGGATCACCGGATCAACTGCCGCCCGGCCTCGACAAGCCGAAGATGTCGAGCCTGTTCAAGACGATGGTGCTCGAACGGATCACGGTCGACGAGGCGGAGGCGCTGTTGCAGCTGCCGCGACTGGTCGGCATCGATCCATCCGATTCCCAGGAGATCATCGCCAGCAATGGGCGCTACGGCCCCTACGTCGTCAAGGGCAAGGACTTCCGCTCGCTCGACTCCGAGGAGCAGTTGCTCACGATCACCCTCGACCAAGCGGTGGCCATCTTCCAGCAGCCGAAGGTGTTCAAGCGTGGCGGGCGCAACATGGCAGCATCTGGCCCGCTGCGGGAGTTCGGCACCGATCCCGTCAGCCAGCGACCGGTGTCCGCCAAGGACGGCCGCTTCGGCGTCTACGTGACCGACGGCGAGACGAACGCGTCGATCGGCAAGGGCGACCGGATCGAAGAGATGCTGCCGGAACGGGCGTACGAGCTGCTGGCGATCCGCCGCGAGACCGTCGCGCTCAAGGGCGGTTCGGCCGGCAAGCCGGCGGCCCGCAAGAAGTCGCCGCCCAAGCGGGCAGCGAAGAAGGCCGCCGCCAAGAAACCGTGATCATGTAACCGCCCGTGGATTAGCGTGCTCGCGGGCGGGAACGAACGGGGGTTTCGATGATGCGACGCACACGTCTGATCGGCGGCATCGTGCTGCTGCTCGGGCTGGCATGGATGGGCGGCGCGCAAGCCGGCGCCCAGGACGATGACGACAACGCGGCCCTCGACGCGGTCAGGGCGTTGATCCCCGAGGGCGAGCCGGGCGAGTACGACCTCACCGAGGCGGACACGGTGTACGGACAGCTCGCGGATGCCTACGGCGCATCGGGCGTGGTCGACGACTTCGGTGATGGGAGCAAGCTCACCGGTGTGTGCGGCGGCTTCGCGTACTCGTACGACGAGGACGGTGAGCTGCTCGACGCGGCGGCCGATTTCGGCGACGACAATCCGCCGGTCGACCTGCTCGACGGCGGCCAGGCTTTCACCACCGGCAACCGCTTCAAGGTCGACACCAGGGGCGTGGTCGTCTACTACGGCTTCATGCCACGCGACGGCGACGGCCCGCTCGACCATGAATGGGACATCAAGACGTCGGGCATCAGTCTCGATTCGGGCGGCGATCCCAACGTCGACGCGAAGAACCGGAACTCCGGCTTGGTCGATCTCGACGAGGACCTCCCCGTGAAGTTCTCCGCCAACGCCAAGGTGAAGGGCGAGCTCACCTCGGCGAACATCGGGAACTGCGAGGGTGAGGGGCACGTCGAGTTCATCGGCAACGGCCTCGCCGACCCGGTCGGGATCGCGGCGATCGCGCTGTTCGCCGGGGGTCTGCTCGGCCTGTTGTTCAACGCCCGGCCGGCCAAGACCTGGAAGGAGGGTTGAGCGGCATGCAACCTACGACGTCCACCACCACCACCACCACCACGAGGACCCCGATCCCGTTCAGGAAGGCCCATCCGATCCGCGGGATCCTGTGGGGGTTCGTCATGGGGGTTGGCGCCAGCGCCCTCGCGATCCTGCTCAAGATCATCCCGTTCGAGTTGGTGTGGGCCCTGATCGTGCTGGCCGGGGGCATCGTGGTCGGCATCTTGTGGAGCACGCTCGGTCCGGCGAAGAAGCCCAAGGGCGTCCCGCCTCGTCCGACCGAAGTGGTCACGCACCGTCCGGACTGGGACGCCTCACCCGTGCCGCCCTCGCCCGTCCCGCCTTCCGCGCCGGGTGTGGAGCCAGTCCTGATCCAGCCGCTCGATGTCGAACCGCTCGAAATCGTTCCGCCGGCCGACACCCACACCCCGGTCGAGACGCTGCCCGACCCGTCCGAACGAGTCGACGAACCGTTGTCCGATCCGTCGCGCGCGATGGATCCACCCGAGCGATCGGACCCGCCCCCACCGCCGCCCCCACCCCCGCCGCCACCGCCACCTCCGCCACCCCAGAGCTGAGCCGGCAGCGCACCGGCCGCTGGCCGACCCGGCGCTCGGCCTAGGGTGACCGTCCGATGCCGCCGCCTGTCTACATCGCCCTCGAAGGGCCAGAGGGTTGCGGCAAGAGCACCCAGGCCAGGCGGCTGGCCGACGCCATCGATGCGGTGCTCACGCGCGAAACGGGAGGAACGGCGATCGGTGAGCGCCTGCGGACGATCCTTCATGACGTCACGGTGACCGAGCTCGACCCGCGAGCCGAGTCGCTGATCGTCGCCGCCGACCGCGCCCAACACGTCGCCGAGGTGGTTCGCCCGGCGCTCGATGCCGGTCGCCATGTCGTGAGCGATCGCACCGTGTACTCGTCGCTCGCCTACCAGGGCTACGGGCGCGAGCTGCCGATCGACGAGCTGCGTTCGATCAACGACTGGGCGATCCGCGGCACGTGGCCCGACCTCGTGGTGCTGCTCGACGTTCCCACCAGGGTGATCGCGAACCGTATGAAGTCGCGCCAGCTCGATCGCTTCGAGCGCGCCGGCGACGACTTTCACGCCCGAGTCACCGGCGGGTTCGCGGCGATGGCCGCCGCCGACCCCGACCACTGGGCAGTCGTCGACGCCAGCCGTTCGGTCGCCGACGTCGCGGCCGGGATCCGGGCAATCGTCAGGGAGCGGTGCGGGATCTGATGGCCAGCATCTGGGACGCAGTCGTCGGGCAGCCGCGGGCCGTCGCACGTCTCATTCGCGCCGCGGCTCAGCCTGTGCACGCTTACCTGTTCGTCGGCCCGTCCGGTTCGACGAAGAAGCAGGCGGCGCGGGCGTTCGCCGCGCTGCTGATCGGCGGCGTCGACGACCCAGAGGCCCGCGACGCCAGACTTGCGCTGGCAGGGATGCATCCCGACATCAGGGAGATCGAGCGGGCCGGTCCGGCGATCTCAGTCGATCAGTCTCGCGAGATCGTGCGCCTCTCGTCGCTGGCCCCGATCGAGAGTGATCGCAAGGTGATGATCCTCGCCGAGTTCCACCTCCTCATGCCACAAGGAGCGGCACTGCTCCTGAAGACGATCGAGGAACCGCCGCCGTCGACGATATTCGTGATCCTCGCCGACTTCGTGCCGACCGACCTGGTGACGATCTCCTCGCGGTGTGCACGGATCGAGTTCCGCTCGATCGACGACGACGCGATCGCCGATCGACTCGTCAGCGAGGGAGTCTCCGCTGAGGCAGCCGCCGACGCAGCACGTTCCGCAACTGGCGACCTCGACCGGGCGCGGCTGCTCGCCGCCGATCCCGACTTGGTCGAGCGCCGGCGGGCGTTCGCGTCGATTCCATCCCGGCTCGACGGGGACGGTGCCACCGTGATGCGGCTCGTCGACGAGCTGCTGGGGCTGATCGACGACGCGGCTCGCCCGCTCGCCGAGCGTCACGCGGCCGAGGTCGCCGCACTCGACGAGCAGATCGAACGGTTCGGTGAACGGGGGAGCGGCAAGAAGACGCTCGACGACCGGCACAAGCGGGAGCTCCGGCGCCACCGCACCGACGAGCTGCGCCATGGGCTGTCGGTGCTCGCTGGTTCCTATCGTGACGCGCTCGTCGCCGGCACGATCGAGCGCCCGGGTGGGGTCGCCGCCGCCGTCACCCACATCCACGAGGCGATCGAGTCACTCGAGCGCAACCCCAACGAGCCACTCCTCCTCCAGTCCCTGCTGTGGTCCCTCCCCGCCCTGTCTGCGTGAACCCCGGATTTGTCTGCTTCAGACGAAGCCACGCGCCGTCTGAAGCAGACAGTACGGGGGTTGGGGTGACGTGCGGCCGGTAGGATCGGGCGGTCTCGCCCAGATAGCTCAGTCGGTAGAGCAACGCACTCGTAATGCGTAGGTCGTGGGTTCGATTCCCACTCTGGGCTCGCTCATGATGTGTGACTTCGGCTGACTCGTGTCGTTCTGTACGCACTCATGCGGCAAGGCACCGTGATGAGGATGTGGTCAAGTCCGGGTTGCGTGGCGGGCTCATCCTGGCCAGCATGAGCGTGATGCCCGATCCGTCTGCCTACCGCGAACGCGGGTCGGCCGTCGCCGGCGTCACGGTGTGGACGCGTGTCGCCAACGGTTCGTCATCGTGGATTCTGCCCGACGGTTGCATTGATGTTCTGTGGAACGGGCGTGAGCTGACGGTTGCCGGGCCGGACACGACCGCCCATTGCGCAAGCGCACCGACCGGCACGCGTTACACGGCCTTGCGTTTCGCCTCTGGTGTGGCGCCGACCGTCCTTGGTGTTGCCGCCGATGGTCTTCGCGACCAGCGGCCGGGCCTTGCCGACGTGATCGGGGCGGAGGACACCGACCGGCTCGTCGAGTCGCTCCTCGCAACAGATCACCCGTCGAACGAGCTCGAGCGTTGGGCAGGGAGACGCCTGGCACGCGGCGGTGGGCGGGATCGCACCATGTGTCGCGTGGCAGCACTCATCGGCGAAGGACGAACCGTGGCGGAGGTCGCGGCGCAGGTGGGCTTCAGCGAGCGTCAGCTCAACCGTCGCTCGCTTGCCTCATTCGGCTATGGGCCGAAGGTGCTGGCGCGTGTGCTGCGCCTTCAGCGCGCCCTGGGCTGGGCCCGCGGTGGGATGTCGCTGGTTCAGGCCGCCCTCGCCGCCGGCTACGCCGACCAGGCCCACTTCGCTCACGAGGTGCGCGCCCTCACCGGGCAGTCGGCATCTCAGCTCGTCGGCAGCGCGGTGAACAGGTCGACGCCATTGCCGTCCGGGTCGCGCAACGTCGCGTAGCGCTGCCCCCAGAACGCGTCCCACGGTTCGAGGTGGCCGTCGAACCCGGCGGCGGTCATGGCCGCATAGGTGGCGTCGACCTCGGCGGGATCAGCGCACTCGAAGGCCAGCGCTGTGCGGGGTGAGCCGGCGGGCGACGGGGACCACTCCGGATCGAACGACTTGATCGTCGATTCGGGGTCGAACAGGATCCGAAACCCACCGGTCAACGTCACCTCGACGTGCGGCTCGCTGTCGGCGTCGACGGGAATGTCGAGGCCTATGGCGCGGTAGAAGGAAAGGGTCCGGGGCAGATCGGAAGCGACCAACCCGATCGCTGAAGGAACGACGGTCATGTCCTCACCGTACGGAACTCGTCGCCCGACGTCTTGTCCAAATCGGACACGTCGCCGCCAAAGGCCACCAGGGATGTGGGCGGACGATGGACGGTCCTGTTCCATACG
>DASUEW010000237.1:0-2145 GCA_036274875.1 Ilumatobacteraceae bacterium | reverse complement strand
GAGCCGGAACCCCTCGTCCGCCAGCCCCGAAGCCAGCGCGCGAGCGTCGCGCACGGTCCGCTGCGCGTAGTCCTTGAAGGAGTCGGCCATCGCCTCCTTCAGGGCGACCGCCTTGCCCGCGACGTTGTTCTCGATCGGCCCGCCCTGCATCATCGGGAACACGGCCTTGTCGATCGCCTTCGCGTGCTCGGCCTTGCAGAGGATCGCGCCGCCTCGGGGCCCGCGCAGCGTCTTGTGGGTGGTGAAGGTGACGACGTCGGAGTACGGCACCGGGTTCGGGTGCGCGCCGCCCGCGACGAGACCGGCAAGGTGGGCGATGTCGAACATCAGCAGCGCGCCGACCTCGTCGGCGATCGCCCGGAACGGCTCGGGATCGAGCCGACGCGGGTAGCTCGTGGTGCCGGCGACGATCAACTTCGGACGGTGCTCGAGGGCGAGGTCGCGGATCTGGTCGAAGTCGATCCGCTCGTCGCCCGGCGTGATCCCGTAGGCGACGAAGTGGTAGAGGATGCCACTGGCGTTGACCGGCGATCCATGGGTGAGGTGACCGCCGTGATCGAGGCTGAGACCGAGGACGGTGTCGCCGGGTTTGAGCAGCGCCTGGTATACGCACATGTTGGCGTTGGCGCCGGAGTGCGGCTGCACGTTGGCGTGCTCGGCACCGAACAGCTCCTTGGCGCGCTCGATGGCGAGCGCCTCGACGTCGTCGATGACCGCGTTGCCGCCGTAGTAGCGCTTGCCCGGATATCCCTCGGAGTACTTGTTGGTCAGCACCGATCCCACCGCGCGCATCACTGCCGGCGACGTGAAGTTCTCGCTGGCGATGAGCTGCAGGCCGCTCATCTGTCGTTCGAGCTCGCGCTCCAGCAAGTCGGTGATCTCGTTGTCGGGATCGATGTCGGATGGGAAGGGCATGTCAGAACTGCTCCTCGAGCTCGGTGATCTGGGCGACGCGCAGGGCATGACGGCCGCCGTCGAATGACGTCGACAGGAACACCGCGACGATCTCCTCGGCCAGCCCGACACCCACCACTCGGGCGCCGATCGACAGCACGTTGGCGTCGTTGTGTGCTCGCGCCAACCGGGCGGTGTACAGGTCGTTGCACAGCGCGGCCCGCACGCCGCGCACCTTGTTGGCGGCGAGCTGCTCACCCTGGCCACTGCCGCCGACCACGATGCCGACGTCGGCGGCGCCGTCGCGCACGCTGCGTCCGGCAGCCGCGCAGAACGCCGGATAGTCCACGGTCTCGGTCGAGTTCGTGCCGTGGTCGATGATCTCGTGACCGTCGGCCGACAGCAACCCGACGAAATGCTGTTTCAGCTCGTATCCGGCGTGATCGGACCCGAGCGCGATGCGTGCCACGACGCCCGAGTGTACGACGACGCCCGCCAGCAGCCCGGTTGGCTTGACGAAACGTCAGGCGCGTGGGTTCTGGAACTGTCTGCTCCATTCGGCCCGTGGCTCGTCTGGAGCAGACAGCTCGGGGGGTGTCTATCCTCCGGCTCGATGACGATCGACCCGCGGACACCGGTGCTCGTGGGCGGTGGCCAGGTCCTCCATCGCGCCGACAGCGTCGACGACGGACTCGAACCGGCCGCACTGATGGCCGGAGCGATCGAGGCGGCGGCCGACGACGCCGGCCTCGCGGCACCACCCGAGACCGATTCGATCCGGGTCGTGAGCACGTTGTCGTGGCGCTACCAGAACCCGGCATTCGTCGTCGCCGAGCGGCTCGCACTCGAGCCCCAGGAGCTGGCGGTGACGACGATGGGCGGCAACTCGCCCCAGGCGCTGGTCAACACGACCGCCCGCCAGATCATGGCCGGGGAGCTCGACGTGGCGATCCTCGTCGGCGGCGAGGCGTGGCGGACACGGATGCGAGCACGGCGCGAAGGCGTCGCGCTCGACTGGCCGCGGGCACCCGACGATCAGCCGCCGACCACGATCGGCTCCGAGTTCACGATGAACCTCCAGGACGAGCTCGACCGCGGCATCGTCCAGCCGGTGCAGGTGTACCCGATGTTCGACACCGCGATCCGGGCGGCGAGCGGCAGGAGCCCAGCCGAGCACGTCGAGCTCATCAGCGAGATGTGGTCGCGCTTCAGCCAGGTCGCGGCTGGCAACCCGAACGCCTGGTCTCGCCA
>DASUEW010000236.1:0-8458 GCA_036274875.1 Ilumatobacteraceae bacterium | reverse complement strand
GCGAATCTTACAATTGGCCACGATCGTCAAAATCCAGACGGCGGCCGACGTCGGAGTGACCCACCCTGGGTTTGATCGAGGCAGTCGTTGGGGCGCCACGGTTCGGGGCGGTCACCGTGGTCGAGAGCCATCGGCCATCCGATAGGCGCCGCTCCCGGCGCCCCCGAACGCGCGACGCGATGTCTGACTCGCGTCGTCCGATACCGCGCGTCCGGAGCCCGGCTGGGGCATCCGAAATGTGCCGGTACTCCCGCTTGCGATCGCGAGCAATGGGCGCCCTGTGAATCGCGTCAGCGCGTGCCAGCGACGGCTACGGGCGCGAGGACGGAGGCGCGGGTGTCCCAGAACGTCGCGGCGATCCGAAGGTTGGCCATCTCCAATGTGCCGGTCTGGGGCAGCCCAACTCCACCCGCTGCGTCAGGCAGCGGACCCAAGCGACGCCGCCGACTCGATCGACACATTCCGGTTCGCAGTCAACCCCGCTGCTCCGTTGCTCTCGCGGTTGCTCTCGTTCGACAAGGCGTCGCTAGTCATCGTGCATCCTGACCTGCGATGACGTCATACCTGGCAGCAACTCGGCGGAATCCCTCCCGTTCCGCCGGCACCTCCCGTTCCGCTGACCTCCCGTTCCGCTGATGGGTTCGCCGTGGACCGGCAAGATCCGCGTAGTCACGCCGACTCGAGGTGCCGCGAAGGTGTTCGAGCCGTACCTCGACCCAGAGCAGGTGGCGACGAGGCGCTGGGCGCCGCCCCGATCACCGGCCTGACCTCCAACACTTCGGCCGGAAGTGGGGCGAGCTCCTCGCCAAGCTCGGTGAGCGAGGTGTGAGACCCGAATCGCACACCGGTCATGGCGCTTCTGTGAAGCGGTTCCGCCACCGTCGCTCGGCCTGGGGCGTACGTGGCGAGCGCGCGGAAACAAGACGACCCGTGTCATTCGCCCGGATGACGACGTACCCCGGAAGTTCGCCGGCCACCTGAGCTTCCTCGGCACCGCGGAGGCCCAGGCGACCCAGATTCCACCGTGCTGTGCTGACCAAGCTGAGGACGTGTTCTCCCCCGTCGATGATTCGCAGGAGGCCCCGGACGGAGTTGCCTGACGGAACCTCGAGGTACCGGATTCTAAGGAGACGCCACGATGTGACGGAGAGCAGACGGCGCTGGCGGCGTATTCGATGGAGCACCCAGAGACCAGCGATGATGCCGGCCAGTCCCGCGAGGAGCGCGACGATCATGAGCCACACCGTCCACTGCGACTGGTTCGTTTCGCCCTCGAGCGTGACTCGGTTGGGATACAGCGGGTCGACGAGGACGACGACAGACTGGCCAACCTCGTAGACCGGACTCGAGTCATCGAGCTGCACACGCTCGGTGCGGCGTCGTTCATCAAAGATGAACTCGACGTCGACGTTCTCAGAGATGAGGCGCGTGCCAGGCGAGTAGCTCAGCACCTGTCCGTGAACGAGCGCGCCGTTTCGCTCCAGTTTCTCCGCGCGGTCCTCGACAACGGTCGCTCCCACAGTGAAGGCGGCGAACAGCAGTACACCCCCGACGAAGACACCCCACCCTTTCTGCCGCTCACGAGCGAGCGCAGCGCTGACGCCGGGAGCATCGATCGCGCGGAGGTCTCTGGCGGCCATGGCTCCGTCTTATCCGACTCGTGCCTGTCGATGTGTGCTGTCGTGGCGAGTCGTGCAAACCGCCAGCAGATCAGGCGCGTCAGAGGTATGTGTAGCCAGCGCGCGCCCGGCGCACGACGAGTGCAACGGGCCCCCCGCAGGGCGTGCCATCACGGCTCGGTGCGGCGCCAGACAATCCTGCCACCTGGAGGCCCCTGGGACCTCCGCGAGCATTGACTTCGTAGCGGCGCCGCACTTCTACGCACACGACCGGTTGATCGTAGAGGCCGTCGGCGTCCACGATCAGATCGCTCCCGACCTGGTCGAGCTGCTCGCCCCCAAACTTGACATCTCCGCGCTCGGGTTCAATCCGACGATTGCGTGCGACGAATTCGTCCGCTTCATCCCGTGGCACGGTGGTCAGAGGAGCCGACAGCACGGAGACACGCCGATGCTGATCCATGCTGGCGTCGTGGCCGGCGAGCCGGACTCGAGCGAAGGTGTGGGATCAGTCGAGCGATGTTCTACGGGCTCGAGCGGTGAACGTCATGGCGGCACCGAGCATGACGAGTAGGAACGCAATCACGATGGTGGTCGAGGCGTCGTTGCCGGTTCTGGGGAGCGTGGCATTCGCGTTGGTGGTCAGCGGTGTCGGGTGTGTTCCGACGGGGAGCGGAGCGTTGACCGCTTCGGAGGAGAACACGGTCGCTGCGACAGGTGATGACTGGCGTTGGGTGATCGAATCGCGTCCGTCGCAGGTGAAGAAGCCGAAGGGGATGCCGACCAGGTTGAATGATCCGGCGGCGTCCGCGCCGAGAGTGAACACGACGTCGTCGTCGTTGCCGACGACGTCGTCGTAACCGCTCCAGCTGCAGCTGACGGTCGCGGCGGCGACACCCTGCAGAGTGGTGGAGTCGAAGACCTGTCCCGTGATCTCGCCGTGGCCGAGCCCGGCGAAGTCGGCGGTGCTCTTGGCGTGCGCTGCCACGGTCACTGCAACGTTCCAGTCGGTGGCGCCGTCGGTGTCGGACGTGTAGTCGAACCCTTTGATCGCGGCTGCTGCGGTCACTCGGTAGGAGCCGGCACCGAGCCCTACGAACGAATAGGACCCGTCGGTGGTGGTGATCGCCGTGCGGCGGGGTGTGGCAGCGTTGAGGCGCAACGACTCTGGTCGTGCGCCGCTGTCGGGTTGGTCGAGGGTGACGGTCACTCCGGGAAGTGGCCACTCGTTGACGTCGACGACGCGGTTGCCGTTCCGGTCGAACCAGACAACGCCGTGCACACTGCCCTCGGCCGCATCTGGGACCGTCGTCGTAGGTGCCAGCGGCACTGTGGTCACAGGCACTGCGACTGTGGTGGTGGTCGTCGGCGACGTCGTCGTAGTCGGCGTCGTGGTGGTCGTCGGCGACGTCGTCGACGTCGTGGCCGGCGTGATGGTGGTCGTGGTCGACGTCGTCGACGTCGTCGACGTCGTGGCCGGCGTGATGGTGGTCGTGGTCGTCGGCGGCGGCGTGCTGGTCGTGGTCGACGTCGTGGCCGGCGTGGTGAACGACACGATCGCGCCAGTGAGGACTCCTTCGGTGTCGGTGCCTCCGTTCGTGGTTCCGGTTGCCGTGAAGTAGTAGGTGGTTGCGGGTGCGAGTCCGGTGACGGCTGCGGTGACCGACGCGGCGTTGGTCACTGCTGACGGTGTCGCGGCTGTCGTGGTGCTGGTCGCCAGGGTCGGGCTGGTGCCGTACTGGAAGGTGGCCATCGTGGATGTCGATCCAACGGTGAAGCTGCCGTTCAAGGTGGCCGACGTCGCGGTCAGCTGTGTCGCAGCGTTGGTGGTCACGCTGACGGCTGTGCTCCAGTTCGACATGTTCGACGCTGTGAAGCTGCCCCCGAGGGCAGCCAGCAGGGCGATGTCTTCGTTGGCATCCTGGCTGTTCAAGTCGGCGAGGACGTCGACTTGGGTTTGACCGGCGGCGATCTCGGCGTTGTAGAAGGCGGTCGGCGTGAGCTGTTCGCATTGCGACGCGAAGAAGATCGCTTTGCCTGCGGGGGTCCAGTTGAAAGCGATTGACGTGGTGCCGTTGTACGGCAGACCATCTGCATCGCCGCCGGGGATCACGTCCCCCCAGTACTTGTTGTTCGATGCATACGAGAACGTCGAGTCGAACACTGCCGGGTTCACCGATCCGTTCGGCAGGCCGTGACCGCCATGCTTCGCGTTCTGCACGGAGTTCTGGCTGACGGTGATCCTGCGGTACGGGTTCGTTGTGCTGTGGGTGCGATGACAGATCGTGATCTTGGTCGATGCCGCCTCGACCGCGTCTGGTGACAGCGGGGCCAACGATGCGACGCCTACCAGCAACGCCCCGACCACTAGGACACCAGCACGAAGGCGGCCGCGCGCGCCGACGCCGACATCGTCGGCGTATCGGCTGGCCATGGTGCGGTGTCGTGACGCACCGTCGATGCGCATGCTGAACTCGTTTCGGAACGTCAGAGGACAGGCGGCGTGCCGCTGCTGCGTTGCCGAATCTCCTGGATTGCCTCATCATCGTCGCCACGACACCCGAGCTTGAGCGGCGCGCGGAGTGCTGCGCGGGTGATTCCGTACGAGGCTCCCGCTCCGCCCCTCGAGACGGCCGCAACCTGGGACCCGACAGTAACGTCAAGTCCGTGCCTGCGCTGCGGTCGTCGCCCGACACCAGACTCCCGAACGGCGACGAGGCGTTCCTCAGCGGCGCCGCGTTGCGCCAGCCGGCCGACGCGCTCGGGCCGCGCGCCCACCAGACGATCGCGCGCATCATCGAGGCGACCCGCGACGTGTTCCTCACGCGCGGCTACCCCGGCACCACCATCGACGAGATCGCGCGCGTCGCCGAGGTTTCGCGGGCGTCCTTCTACACCTACTTCCCCTCCAAGCGCGAGGTCCTGCTCGCGGTCGGCGCCCACGCCGCCAGCGAGAGCATGAGCGCGATCGAGCGACTCGCCGAACGCGGCTCCACGCGCGCCGGGATGATCCAGTGGGTCAGCGACTACTTCGACGTCCTCGACGTGCACGGCAGCTTCGCGTTCGCGTGGACGCAGGCCGCCCAAGAGGACGAGGAGATCCGGACCGCCGGTATGAAGCGCCACCTGAGCATCTGCCGCAGGTTCGGAGCGCTCCTGGCAGAAACCGCCGGCAGGACCGCCGAACAGCCGGCCATGCTCGGGCTCGTCGCCGCCAGTGCGCTCGAACGGAGCTGGAGCTACAGCCAGCTGTACGCCGACACGATCGATCGCGCCGACGTCATCGCCCAGGCGGCCCACGCGCTGTGGGGCATCGCCCGCCAGCCGTCGGCACGGACTTCCGCGGGCGGCTGAACGGTCGGTGGCGCGATCAGCGCACCGGAGGGCGTCGCTGGAGTTGGGCGAGGAACGGCTGACTGTAGGCAACCCGGCCGGTGACGCGGGATGGATCGCAGCAGCAGAGCACGAGCGCGGCCTCGGCCATCAACGAGATGTCCTCGAGGGGGAAGTTCTCGACGAGATCGTGCGTGCTGGCGCCAGGGGTGGCGACGTTGTCCCACGGCGCCAGCGAGTTGACCGCGATCCCGTCGTCGTAGAGCTCGGCCGCGAGACCGGTCGAGAAGCGGTCGAGCGCGGCTTTGACCATGCCGTACACGGAGAAGCCGTACTCGCGGTAGACGGGGTCGAACGGCGGACCCTGGGGGTGAATGCCCGCCCGGCTGGTGATGTTCAGGATCCAGCCCTGCCGGCGTTGCCGCATGCCAGGCACCACCAGCTGGGCGAGCTCGAACGGCGCCCGCACCTGGACCTCGAACATCAGGTTGTAGCGCTTCTCCGGGAACTCCTCGAACGGGAGGTAGTAGGTGACGGCGGCGTTGTTCACGAGGATGTCGATCGGGCCCAGCTGGTCGACGGTCTCTTCGACCATCCGCCTTCGGTCGGCCGACTTGGACACGTCAGCCTGCACGGCGATGACATGGCCGCCGGCCTTGCGGATCCGCCGCACAGTGTCGGACAGCGAGCCCTCGTACTTCGGGTCCGGGTCGAGAGTCCGAGCCGACACCGCGACCTGTGCACCCGCCTCGGCCAGTCGCTCTGCGATCGCCGCGCCGATACCGCGGCTGGCTCCGGTCACCAGCGCGACGCGGCCATCACATTCCCTGTCATTGGCGGCGTCGTTGGTTATCGACATCACGCGGTCCTTTGCTCGGTCGAGGTGCGTCCGGTGACTTGACAGTATTGTCAGTTCGACTTCCGATGTCCGAACCCCGGCGCGTACAGTCCGTCACGTGGCCGACACGACGTGTGAGCGGCGCATGTGCATCGTGACCGGGGCCACGAGGTCCGAGCTGAGCTGAGCGCCTGAGCTGAGTGATGGAGGAACCATGACGGACGCGTGGATCATCGACGGCACCCGCTCCCCGCGGGGCAAGGGGAAGGCGAACGGTGCGCTGCACCACATCCACCCCCAGGAGGTGCTCGCCCAGGTGCTCAAGGCGCTCGCCGATCGCACCGGCGTCGACACCCGTGACGTCGACGACGTCATCATGGGCAACGGCAACCCGGCCGGCGACCATGGCGGCTGCATCGGCCGCATGGCCGTGCTCGCGGCCGGCTGGCCGGTCGAGGCGCCCGGTATCACGCTCAACCGGTTCTGCGGATCCGGCCAGCAGGCGATCACGTACGCGGCCATGGGCATCCAGGCCGGCCACCAGCAACTCGTGGTCGGCGGCGGGATCGAGTCGATGTCGCGCTGGCCGGTCGACGGCGCGCCGCCCGACTTCACTGCCGGCAACGCGCAGCTGCGCGAGATGTTCCCGCTCGTGCCCCAAGGCATCTCGGCCGACTTGATCGCCACGCTCGAGGGCTTCACCCGCGACGACGTCGATCGCTTCGCAGTCGAGAGCCAGCGGCGCGCCGCGACGGCGATGGCGGAGGGTGCGTTCGACCGCAGTGTGGTGCCGATCACGAACCACGACGACGGTTCGATCGCGCTCGCAGTCGACGAGTACCCACGTCCCGGTAGCACGCTCGACGCGATGGCCGCGCTCAAACCCTCGTTCGAGCGCATGGGCAACCACGTGTTCGACGGTTTCGACCGCTCGTTCGACGAGATGTGCCAGCAGTCGTACCCGCAGATCGACCACGTCGACCACGTCCACCACGCCGGCAACTCCTCCGGCGTGGTCGACGGCGCCAGCGCCGTGCTGCTCGCCTCGCCCGACTACGCCACCGCCCACGGGCTCACGCCACGAGCCCGCGTCGTGATGAGCGCCGTGGCCGGAGCCGAGCCGGTCATCATGCTCACGGCACCCGGACCCGCCTCCAAGAAGTGCCTCGATCGGGCCGGAATGACGGTCGACGACATCGACCTGTGGGAGATCAACGAGGCGTTCGCCGCGGTTCCCCTCAAGACGATGCGCGACCTCGACATCGACCCGGCCAGGGTCAACGTGAACGGTGGCGCGATCGCGCTCGGCCACCCGATCGGCGCCACCGGCGGCATCCTCATCCAGACCGCCCTCGACGAGCTCGAACGGCGCGACCTCACCACCGCCCTGATCACCATGTGCACGGGGGGTGGCATGGGCACCGCCACCATCATCGAGCGGATCTGAACCCGCCCCGACCGGGCCCGAAGACCGGCGCAGTCTCACTGGTATGGTCCCGATCGTCATGACGACTCCGTCCGACCGCCTCCGCCAGCTCGTGCGGCCGGAGCACACGGTGGTCGTCACGATGGAGCTCCAGACCGGCATCGTCGGCGACGACGCGATCCTGCCCGCGCTCCCGATCGCCGTGCGCGAGGTCGGGATGCTCGACGTCGCCGGCCGGGTCTGCCGAGCCGCCCGCCAGCACGATGTACATGTGGTGCACGCGACGGCACGTCACCGGTGTGACGGCGCCGGTCAGGTGGTGAACTGCAAGATCTCTGCGATCGTGGCGAAGCGCCGCGCCGAGATGGGCCACGGTCCCACCGACATCGGCCAGCCCGGCGTCGCCCTCGTCGACGAGCTCGACGTGCAGCCCGGTGACATCGAGGTGCCGCGCATGCACGGCATGACCCCATTCACCGGCACCGAGCTCGACGCCGTGATCCGCAGCCTCGGGGCGAGCACGATCGTGTTGATGGGCGTGTCGCTGAACCTCGGTATCACGGGCGCCGCGTTGAGCGCCATCGACCTCGGGTACCAGGTGATCGTCGTGCGTGACGCGGTTGTCGGTCTCCCCAGGGAGTACGGCGACGCGGTCATCGAGAACACGCTCGCGATGATCGCCACGATCGTCACGTCGGACGAGATCATCTCGGCATGGGCGTGACCGCCACGTCCGAGGTGACACGCTGCCGGCGGTGCTGAGCGCGGCTGCGGTCAGCCACCCCGGCGCACGAAGTCCGGCGCCCGCTTCTCGAGGAACGACTGCACGCCTTCTTTGAAGTCGGGGCGGCCGAAGCTCTCGATCATCAACCCCTGTGACTCCAGCTCGGCGGCGCCCAAACCCCGGTGGAGCTGCTCGTACACCTGGCGCTTCATGATCGCGAGCGAGGTGGGTGAGCAGTTGCGAGCGATGTTCACGATGTAGTCACGGCAGAAGCCCATCAGGTCATCGGCCTCCACGAGGTAGTTGGCCAGGCCGAGCTGTAGCGCCTCCTGTCCCATCACCCGGCGCGACGAGAACAGCAGGTCGAGCGCGACCGCCGGCCCGACGAGCCGGGGGAGTAGCCAACTGAGCCCCCACTCGGCGATCAACCCGCGCTGCGCGAACGCCGTGATGAACAGCGCGTCCGGCGTGACCACCCGCAGGTCACAGCAGAGAGCGAACGGGACGGCCATGCCGGC
>DASUEW010000235.1:0-6062 GCA_036274875.1 Ilumatobacteraceae bacterium | reverse complement strand
TCGAGCGTTCCGAGTACCCGGTATTCCACCCATCCTCCTCCGGCAGCCACCCTGGTCCGGGACGTCGTCACAGGGTGGCCTGAGTGTGGGCCATCCAACTTAGGTTCGTCTTAAGTCGGTCGGCGACGGCGAGGACTTGCTCGCCCCTCAAGGTCGGGTCAAGTCACGCACAGTCGCGTCTAAGTCGCCTCCTCGACGGTGCCGTCAGTGTCCCATCGCAACAGGCGAAGGGAATTGGCAATGAGGAGTCATTCGTGTCCATCAACGACGCAACAATCCGGGCGGAACGGACAAGGTCCTATGCACCGAGCCGGGTGCCCACGAGAAGGATGATCGCGGTCGGCGCAGCGTCTCTGGTCGCCGCGACCGTGATGCTGGTCGCGGTCGTGCAGAACTCTGATCGAGAGCTCGTGCCGTCGATGCAGCAGCCTGCCCCACTGACCCGTGACGAGATCGTGCAAGACCTCGTCGATCGGGGGCTGGTGCCCAGCGAGGCCGTGCGGCCTGCGCCACTGACCCGTGACGAGATCGTGCAAGACCTCGTCGATCGCGGGCTCGTGCCGGCAGCGACACTGGAGGACTGAACGGTATGGGGAAGTGGATCGGTGACGAGGGGGCCACTACGTTCAGCTACTGACCGGTGCGTCGCCACCGCATCGCACCAGGTGATGTGCCCTGCGCGCCGCCTGGACGGGGCATCCGCACCATCGAAGCCCCTCGCATCGGCGATCCGATCAGTAGGCCACAACCTCGGAGGTACACCAATGCCCAAGCTGTTCACCCGACGACGAATGCTCGCTGCGAGCGGCGGTGTCGCCCTGTCACCGCTCGTGCTGGACGGTCAGGCAGCAGCCGCCACGGCCGATCCTCCGAGCGGCCCGCTGGTCACGCTGCTGACCCCGCTCCGTCTCTACGACTCCCGTTCCGATGCCGTTCCGCTCGGCGGGGCGAAGCTGGCGACGGGCGGCTCGGTCATCGTCACGGTCGCCGTACCGGACGAGGACCGCTTCTTGCGGGCGGTGTTCGTCAACGTCACGATCACCCAGACGGAGGGCGCCGGCTTTCTCGTCGTCACCGGTTCCGACTCGTCTGGCGAGCGTCCGTTCCCGCAAGCGTCGAACATCAACTGGGCGCAGAGCGGGCAGACGATCGCCAATGTGGCGCTGACCTCGGTCGGAAGCGAGTTCGGCATCGAGATCTTCGCCCGCGGCGAAGGGAGAACTCACCTGATCGTCGACTTGCAGGGCTACGTACCGTTCATCCCCTGACGTCGAAACACCGCACCGAGGTGGTTCATCCGATCGCCGCGTCACGGGATTTCGCTGGCCGCTGTATCCAGCGCCGTCGACGTGGGTCGTGCTGCGACAGCATCGGACCTGCGGCGACAAGGAACGACCGTGCTCACATCACGGCTCCAACCCAAGCGGCTTCGGAGCTCTGGATCGAAGGTGCGCACGACATCGTGGGTTCCGCCGGCGGTGAAGGCCGAGGATCGTACGTGGCTCGCTCGGTTGTGCTGTCGCCTCGACGAACGCCGGTGGGTCGTGGCGGTGTCGAATGTCGTCGCCGCGGCGCTGTTCGTCGCTGGCTGCATCGGCTTCTACTGGCCCGGGCTGTACACGAGCTCGGTGACGATGTTCCTGTGCGGCAGCGTGCTGTTCCTGCTGGGCGCGTTGGCCTCCGCTCTTCTCGAACATGGCCCGTCGACGTAGCGGTCCCGTCTCTACGCACCCGTTCGGTGGCCTTGCTCTGACGTTCACCGGATGACCGCCCGGCCTGTCGCGGCCACGTGAGTCGGCGATACTGAGTTCGTGAGTGTTCGAACGACCGCCGTCGGCGCGGCGTTCGCTCTCTTCGCCCTCGGCTCGATCGCCATCGCCGAACGACCCAGCCCGCCGGCTACCGGTGCCCCCGTCGAGGCTGCCGCGGCGAGCGCCGCCCTGGAGCGCATCGACGGCGCGGCGTCGGCGGGCGTCCTGGCTCGTCGGCTGTCTCTTCCGCCACCCGGGAATCCCGGCGGCGTGCCGCTGCCGGCCGAGGCGCTGCCGGTCGACACCTCGCATCCGGATCGGGTGATCGGCACGGGCACGCCGGCGAGTTGCACGTCGCAGGCGGTCGTCGGCGCGGTCGCGCTCGGCGGGATCATCACGTTCGACTGCGGGCCGGACCCGGTTGCGATCGTGATGACCGAGACCGCCAAGGTGGTCAACACGTCCCCGGTCGTCGTGATCGATGGAGCTGGAAAGGTCACGCTGAACGGTGCCGGTCAGCGGCGCATCCTCTACATGAACACGTGCGACCCGGCGCAGATCTGGACCACGTCGCACTGCCAGAACCAGGACCACCCGCAGCTCACTATCCAGGGCCTGCACTTCACGCAGGGCAACAGCACCGGCGACCTGTACGAGGGCGGTGGCGGGGGAGCGGTGTTCGTGCGTGGTGGCCGGGTGAAGGTGGTCGAGAGCAGGTTCACCGCCAACCGGTGCGACTCGACCGGGCCCGATCTGGGTGGCGCAGCGTTGCGCGTGCTCAGCCAGTACCAAGGCCTGCCGGTGATCGTCGCGACGAGCACGTTTGGTGGGAGCCCGGGCGAGGGCAACACGTGCTCGAACGGGGCGGCGATCTCGAGCATCGGTGTGTCGTGGCAGATCTTCAATAGCGTCTTCACCGACGGCAGCGCGATCGGCACTGGCGCCAATCCGGCTCGTCCGGGCAGTCCCGGCGGAGGCAGTGGGGGAGCGATCTACCTCGACGGCAACTTGTTCACGCTCGACCTCGCCGGCAGCATCGTCCGCGACAACTCCGCCAACGAGGGCGGCGGCGCGATCTTCTTCGTATCGAACGACCGCACCGGCGAGCTCCGCATCTCGCATTCGGTGCTCGAACGCAACCCGAGTCGCGGCTTCGAGACCGCCGGCTTCCCGGGGATCTTCTTCCTGGGCCGAGGAACACCGCAGGTGACCGACTCGACGATCAGGTGACGGCAGAGCCGATCCCCATCCTCACTCGAAACCGAACTCAGGTCGAACTGGATGATCCGGTCGGCGACGTCGACGGCCGCCGGGTCATGGCCTGCCACCTGCATCGTAAGCTCGACGTCATGGCCTCATCTCCCCACGCCGAGTATGTGAACATCTACAAGGCCTTTCCCGCCGGGTATCGAGGCATGCAGGCGCTCGAGGACGCGGCCAAGTCCGGTCCGCTCGACCCTGTCATCCGCGAGCTGGTGAAGCTGCGGGCGTCGCAGATCAACGGGTGCGCGTACTGCATCGACATGCACTACAAGGACGCCCGCGCCGCAGGCGAGACGGAGGAGCGGTTGTACATGCTCCCGGCCTGGCGCGAGGCGACGGTATACACCGATGCCGAGCGCGCCGCCTTGGATCTGACCGAGGCGATCACGCTGATCGCCGAAGGGCACGTCGCGCCCGACGTCGAATCCGAGGCGCGAGCGCAGTTCGACGAGGCGACGTACGCGGCATTGGTCTTCGTGGTGGTCGCGATCAACGCGTGGAACCGCCTCGCGATCACCAGTCACTCACCGGCCGGCACGTACCAGCCGAGAGCCAACGCGACCGCCACCGCCTGATCGCCACCCCTGTTTGTGTCACCGCAACCGGCGAAGATCGCCGGAATCGGTGACACAAACAGCGGGTTCGGGGTCAGTCGCGCATCTTCTGGAGCAGGTTGAGCAGGTCGTCGGCGTGCTCCTCCTCGACGGCGAGGATCTCCTCCATCAACCGGCGCGTGGTCGGGTCGCCGTCGCCGAGCCACTTCACGATCTCGCTGTACGACTCGATCGCGATGCGCTCGGCGACGAGATCCTCCTTCACCATCTCGAGCAGATCGCTCGATGCGTCGTACTCGCTGTGACTACGAGTCGCGAGACCCTCCGGGTCGAAGTTGGGTTCACCCTGCAACTGCGTGATCCGCAACGCGATCGAATCGGCGTGCTGTTGCTCCTCGGTGGCGTGTTGCAGGAACTCAGCCGCCACTGGGCCGGCATCGATGCCTTGCGCCGTGTAGAAGTGGCGCTTGTAGCGCAGCACGCACACGAGCTCGGTGGCGAGCGCCTCGTTGAGCACCTCGATCACCCGTTCGCGATCCGCGCCGTACGCCTCCGTGATCGGACCCTGCTCGATCGACGCGCGCGCACGCGCCCGCAGCGTCTGCACGTCGGTCAGGAAATCCTTCGGCATGTGTCATCCTCCGTCGATGTGGCGTGGGTTCGTCGCGCCATCCTTTCATGCCCGGCGTGACCAGGTACTCCGCATCAACGCAGCTGACGTGGCGGATCGCGGAACACGCCACCGACCCGGGTGAGGTCGTCGAGCAGCGGAGCGATGGCGACGAACCACATCGCGATCGCGATCGCCACCAGCACGACGAGGCGGACACCCAGACCTCTTGGTGACAGACGGCGGACCTCGATCTGGGACCAACGACCACGACGCAGCGCGGTGAACGGCAAAGATCCGAACAGCCCGGTTCCGAGCATGTAGGGGCCGCTCAAGGGCGCGACGGCGAGCATCCCGCCTGCCCACGCCGCTCCGATCGCCAGCTGCCCGAGAGCGACGATCCCGATCGCCAGCTGCCCGAGCACGATCACGCCACGGGCGAGTTGACCGACCGCGACGACACCGGTCGCGCCCTGACCGATCGCGATCACCCCGGTCGGGAGCTGGCCGATGGCGACGAAGCCCATCGGCTGCACGCCGACATCGATCACCCGCACGCCCGAACCGTACTCACCGGCCCGCACTGATCTGGCCGAGGCCTCAGGGTCCGATCGTGACCACCGCGTCGAACGCGACCGATTCGAACTCGCCGTACCGGGCGCGGACGGTGATGATCCACTCGCCGGGGAACGTGATCTGGGCATCGGGGGCGATGACGCGGCTCTGGCTGACGGGCTCCAGGGCGAGCTCGCTCGCGCCGATCGAACCGTCGGCAGGAGCGATCTCGACAGCCATCTCGTCCGGCAGCTCGCCGAGGTCGACCCGGTTGAACACCGAGACGTCGACGGCGTTCGAACCTGACGTACCAGGTGACACGGAGACGACCGCGACGCGGTCGCCCTGCTCGATCTCTATGGGCCCGATCTCGGCCGTGAGATCACCGGGGCTGCTGCCGGGGCCGACGGTGGTTGCACTGGGCTCGATCTCGGTGGACTCATTCTCGGTGGGTTCGGCCTCGACGGGTGACGCACCCGCCAGGAATCCGGTGACCCCGAGGATCAACAACGTGACGGCCAACTCGGCGCCGACCGTTCGGCCCAGTCGCCGGTGTTGCGACGACACGAACCGCCGACTCGTGGCCGCCATTGCCAGCAGGGCGACGACCAGGGCGATCTTCACGATCAATGTCCTACCGAAGTCGGTGCCGGTCGCCTCCGACCACGTGTCGAGTTGGCGGACCGACTGCACCGTCCCCGAGACGACGACCACAGCCGCGGCGGCCATGGCCACGGTCGAAAATCTCGCCGCCACGACCCAGCGCATCTCCGCCGGACCGATCGACCAGCGACGGGCGAGGCCGACCAGCCCTCCGACCCAGACCGACGCCGCGACCACGTGGACGACCGTCGCGAAGAGCCCCAACCAGTGAACCCGCCCGACCGCCCCATGACCGCCGTAGGCGACCGCGACCCCCGCACCACCGGCCACGGCGACGAGCACGACGCCTTGGGCGCTGCGCGCGACCCGTTCCCAGTCGAGCGGAGCGAGCGCGAGCACGGCCCCGAGCAAGGCCAGCGCGATCCAGGCTGTTCCGATGTCCTGCTCGACGATCGTGCGCCAGCCGAGCCCCGTGTAGGACGCCTGGGCGGGGATGCGCGCCACCGACGACGCGGCGACGAGTGCGCCCCCCGATGCGACCACCGCGCGCAGCATCCGGTCGGCGTCGGCGTGGCGGTCGACGAGCAGCACGAACGCCCACAGCCCGATCGACAGCATGAGGCCGATGTAGCCGAGCCCGCGCAACACCTTGAGCACGACGCCGGCTGCATCGTTGCCACCGCCGAGCGACGCGCTTGCCACGACGGATGGGTCGGGCGCCACACC
>DASUEW010000234.1:0-4457 GCA_036274875.1 Ilumatobacteraceae bacterium | reverse complement strand
GACGATCGGTCCGACGCGGATCCGCACCAGGCCCGTCGGAGGAGCCAAACGAATCGCCAGCGCGACCACGAGCGCGTACACCGCACCGGTCACCGCCAGCGCCTGGCCGACGATCTGCCGGCGCCACCACATCGCGACCGTGCCGGTGACGACGAGCAACGGCATCAGCGGCCATGCCTGCAGGGCGATGCCGAGCGGTCCCTCCTCGGCGAAGCCGAGGCGGTCGACGAGGTCGATGATCTCGTAGCTCGACCGATCGACGCTGCCCGAAGCCACCCACGGGCACAGCGAACCGACGACCGTCGCCAGCGCCCCGACGCTCACCGCCGTGTGAGGTATCTCGCGCCGAACGATCACGCGACCATCGTACGGGTGGACGTAGCGTGAGATTCGTGGTCGCTCACGCTGCTCCCGTTGGTTCGACCCGCGGTGCCTCGGCGATGGTTGCGTCCGCCGACCAGATCGCGTCCCAGGCCGGCATGGTCGCCTTTCACCGCGGCGGCAACGCGGTCGACGCGGCGATCGCCGCCAACGCCGCGATCGCCGTCACATCACCTCATCTGTGTGGGCTTGGTGGCGATCTGTTCGCCGTCGTCCACACCGGACGGTCGGTCGCCGCGCTGAACGCCAGCGGACGGTCGGGTTCGGGTGCAGACCCCGTTGCGCTGCGGGCGGCGGGCCACACCGAGATGCCGTTCCGCCACGACATCCGCTCCGTCACGCTGCCAGGTTGCGTCGACGGCTGGGTCTCACTCCACGAGCGCTTCGGCTCGATCCCACTCGCCGACGTGCTGGCACCAGCGATCCGGATCGCCGAACACGGTTTTCCGGCCAGCCCACTGCTCGTCGGCTCGTTGGCGACGATCGACGATGCGGCGCGCGGCAACCTCCACGAGATCGCCACCCAGGCCACGCACGTCGGGGCACTCGTGCGCCGATGGGGGGTCGCCCGAGCCCTGCGCGCGATCGCCACCAACGGCCGCAGCGGCTTCTACAGCGGCGAGTTCGCGGCGGGCCTGCTGGAGCTCGGGCGGGGATACTTCGCCGCCAAGGACCTCGACCGCTCCCAGGCCGATTGGGTCACACCGCTCACGGCCGAGGCGTTTGGTGTCACACTCCACACGATCCCGCCCAACTCGCAGGGCTACTTGCTGCTGGGTGCCGCGCGGCTGGCCGACCGAGTTGGCCTCCCCGACGATCCCGACGACCCGCAATGGGCGCACTTGCTGATCGAGGCGGCGACGGCTGCCGGATTCGATCGTCCCGAGGTGCTGCACGAACGGGCCGACGGAAACGCACTGCTGGCCGCGATCGACGCCCGATCGAGCCTGATCGACCCCCAGCGCGCCGGCAGGCGTCCGTTGCCGGGCCGCGCCGGCGACACGACGTATCTCTGCACCGCCGACATGCACGGGATGGGCGTCTCGCTGATCCAGTCGAACGCGGCCGGGTTCGGTTCGTGGCTGGTCGAGCAGAACACAGGCATCAACCTCCACAACCGTGGCATCGGGTTCGATCTCCGGCGCGGCCACGCCGCCGAGTACGGGCCCGGACGGCGGCCACCGCACACGCTCTCGCCGGCGCTCGCGACGCGGGGTCACGATCTCGCCGCGGTGTTCGGCACGATGGGTGGCGACGCCCAACCGCAGATCCTCCTCCAACTGGCGGCGCGGCTGTTCCACCACGGGCAGAGCCCGGCGACTGCCGTCCACGCCGGCAGGTGGGCGCTGCACGGACCACAGAGCGGGTTCGACACGTGGACCGCTCCCGAGGGACCCACCCTGACCGTCGAAGGTCACGCCCCCGACGGGTGGCGCACCGGACTCGCCCAGCGCGGCCACACCGTGCATCACGGGGCGGACTACGACAGCGCGTACGGTCACGCCCACGCGATCGTGATCGATCCGTCCGGGATGCTCGTCGGTGCCGCCGACCCCCGCGCGAGGGTGGCCTCGGTGGCCGCGATCTGACCCACCCCAACCGTTCTGTCTGCTTCAGATGAAGCCACGGGCCGAATGAAGCAGACAGTTCGCACGGCCACTCAGTTCTGTCTGCTTCAGATGAAGCCACGCGCCCAATGAAGCAGACAGTTCCGGTCAGCTGACGAGGGGAATCACCTCGGTGATGAATCTCGCCATTTGCTCGTCGGCCTTCTTGTACGGGTCGCCGAGCATGTGGGGGAAGATCGTCAGGTGTTCGAGGCCGAGCAGGTCGCGGTAGAACTGCACGCCCTCGGCGACCTGTTCGGGCGTGCCCAGTAGGAGCGTCTTGTTCTCCAGCGACTCGTCGAGGGTCGGGATCAGCCCCGGTTTCGCGGGCTTGCCGTCTTGCCCCATGTATCCCCTGCTCCACCCGTACGGGCCGAGGAACTTCCAGAACTCGTCGTGGCCCGGTAGCGCGGTCTCGCGCGCCTTCTCGTAGGTGTCCTCGATGCGCACCGCGACCACGAGCATGCGCTTCTCGTGGGGTGCCAGCTCGACGCCGTGGGCTGCGGCGTACCGCTCGCCGTAGGTGTCCCAGAAACGCTTGATGAACGCGTGGTGCTGGTTCCAGAACACCGCACCGTGGGCGACGACGGGCACGTAGTCGAGCGTCGGCGGGCTGGTGACCGCCTGCCAGATCTCGTACGGATACAGCGGACGCGGGATCAGCGTGAGCGCCTGCACGGTGGAACCGCGATCGGGGATCCCCGGGACGGGGATCTGGAAGTGCTTGCCCTGGAACGAGAAGGAGCCCTGGTCGAGCGCGCGGCGGACGATCTCCATCGACTCCTCGAACACCTCGCGGTTGAGCTCGTCGGCCGCTTGCTGGTCGGGGTTGTCGTGGGATCCGATCGAGACGCCCTTGTCGTTGAGGTGCAGCACCTCGCGCGGCACGGTTCCACGACCGACACCGAGGATCGCCCGGCCGCCCGACAGGTTGTGCAGCGTGGCGAAGTCCTCGGCGAGGCGCAGCGGGTTCCACTGCGGCACCACGTTGAACATCGTGCCCAGCCGGACGTTCGATGTGCGCGCCGCGATCCACGTCGAGATCTGGAGGCCGTTCGGGATCACCTCGTAGCCCTCGTGCTGGAAGTGGTGCTCGGTCGTCCAGAACGAGTCGTAGCCGAGCCGGTCCGCCTCGACCGCCGAGTCGACGTAGTCGAGCGTCGCCTTCCAACACTGCTCGTTCGTGAACCGCCGGTCCATCGGCGCCGGCGGACCCGCGCCGGCGTCGTCCATCTCGACGCCCCCGAAGAAGAACGCGCCCAACTTCATTCTGGGGCCTTGATTTCAGGCTTCATCTCAGGGCAACCTCCGGATCGTTATCGTCGCACACGTGAGCGCAACCGTCCTGCAGCGCGCGACGATCCTCGGCGGCGAGATCGTCGACGTGAGGATCGAAGGTCCGGTGATCGACTCCGTCGGGCCCACCATCGAGCCGCAGCCGGGCGACGTCGTCGTCGACCTCGAGGGCTTTCTCCTGCTGGCCTCCGCCGTCGAGCCCCACGCTCATCTCGACAAGGCCTTTCTCGCCGAGCGCATCGAGAACCCGACCGGCGACCTGATGGGCGCGATCCTCGCGATGCAGGCCAACCGCCACCTCCTCGACGTGCCCGACATCATCGAACGGGCGGAACGGGCCGCACGGCTGATGGCCGCCAACGGGTTCACCGCCGTCCGCACGCACGCCGATACAACGCGCGAGCACGGCCTGCGCAGCATCGAAGCGTTGCTCGAGGTGAAGAAGCGCGTCGCCGACGTGATCGACGTGCAGATCGTCTCGCTGTGCGGCTGGCCGATGACGGGCGTCGCCGGCGCGGCCAACCGGGCGCTGCTCCGCGAGGCGCTCGAAGCCGGAGCCGACCTCGTCGGCGGTTGCCCACACCTCGAGGGCGCGGCCAGTGCGTCGGCGACTGAGTTCTTCCTCGCGATTGCCGCCGAGTTCGCGGTGCCGGTCGACCTCCACACCGATGAGACCCTCGACCGCGCGGCGTGCGGACTGTCGGAGCTCGCCAGGGGCGTGCTCGCGGGCTTCCCGCACGCGGCGACCGCCAGCCATTGCGTGAGCCTCGGCCAGCTCCCCGTCGACGAGCAGCGGGCGGTCGCCGAGCTCGTCGCCGAGGCGGGCGTCAACGTGATCGCCCTCCCCCACACCAACCTCTTCCTCCAGGGCCGCGGCACGGCGCCGATGCCGCGCGGGCTGACCGCCGTGGGGGCCTTGCGGGCTGCAGGCGTCAACGTCGCGGCGGGCGCCGACAACCTCCAGGACCCGTTCAACCCGGTCGGGCGGGCATGTCCCTTCGAGACCGCCGGCTTGATGATCATGTCGGTGCACGACCTGCCGGCCGTCGCCTGGTCGGCTGTCACCGTGGCGCCGCGCCGAGCGCTCGGACTGCCGCCGGTAGCGGTCACCGCGGGCGCCCCGGCCGATCTCATGGCGGTCCGTGCCGCCACTGTGCGTGAGGCGATCGCGAC
>DASUEW010000233.1:0-10488 GCA_036274875.1 Ilumatobacteraceae bacterium | reverse complement strand
GCCGCCAGCTCGTCGAGCTGATCCGGCGTCGCCCGGTCGAGGTCGTCACCGGTGGCGATGACGTCGCCGTGGGCGCCGGAATGGGGGAGGTCGAGTCCTTCGGCGACGGCATGGGCGGTGGCCGGATGGTCGCCCGTGATCATGATGACCCTGATGCCCGCGGTGCGGCACTGCTCGAGCGCGGTCGACACACCGTCACGGATCGGGTCGGAGAAGGCGACGAGGCCGGTGAACGTCAACGCCAGCTCATCGCGCTGGCGGTCGCCAGTGGTTCCGCCGGTGCCGCCCGCCCGACCGGCGGCGATGGCGACGATCCTCATCCCGTCGTCGGCGAGCGCGTCGTGTGTCACCTGCGCGGCGTCGGCGGTGCTGCTGTCGTGGCCGCAGTGGCGCATGACGCCCTCGATCGAGCCCTTGGCGGCGACCCGCGTCGTACCGTCCGGTAGGCGCCACACGTGGGTGAGGTACTTGTCGTCGGGATCGAACGGCCAGTCGCCGACGAGCTCGCCGGCGTGGAGTGCATCGACGTCGATGCCCTGACCTCGGGCGTGCACGACGATGGCGACGTCGAGGGGATCGAAGGGTTCGGGCTCGCACGCGAGGACGGCAGCTTCGAGGAGCGTTCGCTGATCCTCAGAGAGCTGACCGCTCGTGTGACGACTCCCATCGCTCGTGACGGTCGTGGCGACCGTGAGTTGGCCGTGCGTCAGGGTTCCGGTCTTGTCGGTGCAGATGACGGTCGTCGAACCGAGCGTCTCGACGCCTGGCAGGCGCCGAACGAGCGCGTTGTCCTTCGCCAGCTGCCACGCCCCGAGCGCGAGGTACAGGGCGTAGACCATCGAGAACTCTTCGGGGATCGCGGCGATGGCCAGGCTCACGCCGGCGATCACGGCCTCGCCCCAGCCGCGTCCCCGCGCCAGCTCGGCAGCCATCACCGCCGCACAGAACACCGCGGCCGCTGCGCCGAGGATCGTGACGAGGCGACCGAGCGCCCGCTGGAGTGGTGTGGCGGGCGAGCGGGTCGTGGCGACGAGCGTGCCGATCTGGCCGTACCGGGTGCGTGGTCCGGTCTGGGTGACGCGGGCGAGCGCGCGTCCGGCGAGGACGGTGGTGCCGGCCGACACGATGTGCTCCGGGCCAGTGCCCGTCGCTCCCTTCTCCGACGGGAGCGATTCGCCGGTGAGGGCTGCCTCGTCGACGAGGAGCTGAGTGAGGGTGACCAGCTCGGCGTCGGCCGGGACGATGTCGCCCTCGTGGAGCCACACGAGGTCGCCGACGACGATCTGCTCGGTCGGAATGGTGACAGCCCCGCCGTCACGCTGCACCGTCGCTGTCGGTGCCGTGAGCCGTCGGAGTTGCTCGAGGGTGCGTTCGGCGCGGGCCTCGAGCACCCAGCCGACCGTCGCGATCGGGACCAGGGCGACGAACACGACGATCGCGTCGGTGGCGTCGCCGATGAGGAGGTACGTGGGCGCAGCGACGAGCAGCAGCGCGACCATCGGGTCGGCCAATGGGCCGAAGAGACGGCGCAGCCGTCGACGGGGGGCGGTCGGGACGATTCGGTTCGGCCCGTCTTCGGCCAGCCGCCGCGACGCCTCGGCCGTCGTCAGGCCATCGATCCCGGCGGGCATCGTGAGGGGCTGGATCGTCATCGCACCATCCACTCTGGCGGTCGGACGAGCACTTCGGCAGAGGCTTCGTGCCTCCGCGAGACATCGTTCAGTCGTCGTCGTCGTCGGCGGGGAGCTTCTCCCACGTGGCCTTGGCGCCCGAGTGACCGACGTCGATCACGGTCCATGTGGCGCCGGCGGCGGTGACGACGGCAGCGGCGAGGAGCACGGCCGTGACCGCATTGGCGGGAAGCTGTGGAAAACGTCGACGCAACGGTTGGGCGACCGCGACCGCGACCGCAACCGCGACCGCGGAGACAGCGATCGCCCACGGAAGCACGGTCTCGCCCTGCTCTGTGTGTTCCTCGACGAGCTCGGTCTCGGTGACACGGTCCTCCAGCGATTCGCCGGACTGCTGGGCAAGGCCGACCGCGACGGTCCCGACCAGCACCACGCCGAGCGCGATCGGTGCGTAGTGGCGCCGAGCCTTCGGGAGCGCGGCGACGATCACGGTGGCGATCGCGCCGAGCGGGAGCAACACGACGGCCGCGTGGACGACGAGAGGATCGGCGGGTATGCCGAACAGGTCGTTGAGCTCCATCAGTTCTCCTCTGCTTTCCGGGCAGCCGCCCGGTCGAGACCCCGTGTTGGGGTGGGCGGGCCGATCGATCGCCGGTTGGCGACGCGGTACATCAATGCCCACGCCACGGCGATGATCGACGCCGCGGCCGTGACCTGGTAGAGCCGCTGTGAGCGATCCGTACCGGCCAGCGCGGCGTGGATGCTGGCGAGCCAGAACACCGCGTAGCTGCTCAGATGGATGGCACGCCATACCCGTTTCGGGAGTCGGCGCATGGCGAGCGACGTGAGCTCGACCGCGACGAGCAACCAGGTGGCGATCACGCCGAGCGCAACGGCGCCGGGCTTCCAGTCGGATGCGAACGGGACTGCGAGGTCGATCAACGTGAAGTGGACGAAGTTGTCGGCGACCAGTGCGGCCAGGTGGATGGCGACGAACGACACCGTCAACCCGCCGAGCCATCGGTGGAGATCGAGGATCCACGCCGGTCTGCGTTGCTCGGGGAACGCTTTGGTCGAAAGGATCACGCCCCAGATCACCGACGCGGTGAGCATCAACCAGGCGACGATGCCCGACGCGCGTGTCACGTACCACCAGAACTGGGGATTCACGGCGCGCCCGCCGCGAGACGCAGGGACACTCCCTCGAGGTCCGACGTGACCAGTGGTGAACCAGTGAGGGGGATGGCGAGCCCGGTCAGGTCGTGACGGTCGAGGTACTCGAGCACGCGAGCGGTGCCTGACAGCAACGCCGCGGTGGCGTGGGCCTCGGCCAGCCAGCCGCTCCGAGCGATCACGGTGACGGCTGCGAGGTCGGTCGTCGATTGGGCTGCCGACGTCGGGTCGATCAGATGGTGACGCGGGCGACCGTCGTGACACCAGGTTCGTGAGCGGGTGCTGGAGGTGGCCACGCCGCCTCCGCTCACGGTGAGTGTGCACAAGTCGCCGTTCGCAGCGTCGGGGTGTTCGACGTTGACGAGCCAGCCATCGGCCGATGGGGGAGTCCCTGCCATGGCCATGTCGCCGCCGATGGAGACCAACGCCCCGCGTGCGCCGGCGGCGAGCAGCCGCGCCACGGTGAGGTCGGCTGCGAGGCCCTTTCCGATCCCGCCCGGGTCGACTACCACACCAGGGGGCACGTTGATCGTGCGCCGGTTGCAGTCGATGTCGACGCCGGCCATGCCCCCAAGGCGGAGCTCGCCCGGCGGGACGCTGGTGACTCGTCGCGGGTCTTCGATGCTGGCGCCGTAACCGGCGCCGATCAGCGCCGGAAGCACGGTGGGGTCGTATTGACCGCCGGTGAGCTGCCAGGCGCTGATCATCGTGTCGAACAGGGTGAGCGTGTCGGCGTCGACCTCGACGGGGCGCCCGGGCGCGGTGTTGACCCGGGTCACGTCGCTGTCGGGCAGGAATCGGCTCCACCGTTGCTCGAGGTGTTCGAGGTGCGTGCGGGCATCGGCGACGAGCCCGTCGGGAGCGCCGACGACGATGACGTGGACGTCGCTCGCCATCACGCGGAACCGATGTTCAGCGGCTTCCATTCGTCCTCGCTGCCGGAGCAGCGTTCGACTGTGCCGGGGCGGCCCTGACGACCGGGCGCGCCGTGAGCGCGATCGGTGCCGCCGCGGTCGGTGCCGCGGCGGTCGACAACGGTGCGGACGATGCCGCGGCGGTCGACGTCGTGGCGTCGGTCGGCGAGATCGTGCTCGCCGGTGTGCGGTGGATGACGACGATGACTTCGGCCGGTGCGGCGACCACCGGCGCGGGCGCGCCGCTCGCGGTGGACGACTGGGCGAAGCCCATCCCGGCGACGAGCCCGAACATCGTGACCAAGCCGAGCCCTGCTGCGCCGACACGAGCGCCGATCGCCGGATGCGGGCGGGACCGACGTCTCGCGGTCGAACGCACCCGCTCGGTCGGCGTCTCGCGCGCTGGCGTCGTCGACGACGTGGTCTGAGCGCCGGTTCCGACACCGCGCTTGCGTTGGAGCTGTTGGATCCGCCGCAGCTGCTCGTCGGCGGCAGACGTCGTGGCGTCCGGTTCCGCCAGGTCAGTCATCGTCGTCACCACCCTCGTGCTCTTCGTCCTCGTGCTCTTCGTCCTCGTGATCTTCGTCCTCGTAATCGTCGTCGTCATGATCGTCGTCGTCGTCCTGGAACTGGGACGGCGGCGCGGTCGGTGACACCGAGACGATCGGCTCCTCGACGGCGGCGATGATCGTCCCATCGGGTCCGATCGACGCCGTGAAGTTCAGCGTACGAACACCATTGTCGAACGTGACCATGAGGGCGGAAGGATCGGACTGGGCGAGGCTCCACGTCCAACCGGGGTTGGCGACGACGTCGCCGAGGCGGACCCCTCCGGCCGTCGGGATGACTCCGACGGTTCCGGCGACGTCGACCGCGAACTCCTGCGCCACCGCTGAGTCGTCGGCCGCTGAATCCTTGCCCGCTGAATCCTGAATGGTGGATGTGGTTGCGGCTGTGGTCGTGGTTGGTTCGTCGAGGTAGACGTCGACGACCTGCGTGTCGGCCGGGGCGAGGTCGCCGGCGGCCGAGAGTGACCCGATCTCGCTGTCGTCGGCCGCATTCAGGATCCCGATGTTGGCACCCACCGCGACCGCGCCGGCGAAGACGACGCCGGCGATCGCGGCGGCAGTGATCAGGGAGGTGCGTCCGATGAACCGCTTCTTGTTTGGGGGAGTGCTCATGGAGATGACGGTACGGATCAGCCGGCGAGGAGGTGGCCAGCCGAAGGCAAACGTTCGGTAAGCACGCACGGATCGTGTCGACGCCCGTGAGAATCTGATGTCGTGCGGTTGCTGCTGGTCGAAGACGATGTGACGATCTCGGTCCCGCTCCGGGAGGGCCTCATCCGGGAGGGGTTCGACGTCGAGGTGGCTGCCACCGGTGCCGCGGCCCTTGCGGCGCCGACCGCCGATCTGGTGCTGCTCGACCTCGGACTGCCCGACCTGGAGGGCCGTGTCGTCTGCCAGGAGCTGCGGGCGCGGAGCGCCGTGCCGATCATCGTCGTCACCGCCCGGGGCGACGAGATCGACCGCGTTGTCCTGCTCGAGCTCGGTGCCGACGACTACGTCGTCAAGCCGTTCGGGTTCCGGGAGCTCGTGGCGCGCATCCGAGCGGTCCTCCGTCGAGCCGCCGCCGTCGACGGCGCCCCGGCCGTCGCCCCCATGATCACCGTCGGTGAGCTGACGATCGACCAACGAACCCGGGCAGTCCACTACACCGGTGCGCCGGTCGCCCTCACACCGAAGGAGTACGACCTGCTCGTCTGCCTCGCCTCGGATCCCGGCACGGTCAAGTCCCGTGAGCAGTTGATGCACGACGTCTGGGACGAGAACTGGTGGGGATCGACGAAGACGCTCGACGTCCACGTCGCATCGCTGCGCAAGAAGCTCGATCCGGATGTGATCGAGACGGTGCGCTCGGTGGGCTACCGGCTCACCGACCCGGCGGAAGCATCGCGATGACGAGGCGACTGCTGCTCGGCTACCTGACGGTCACGGTGCTCGTACTGATCCTCCTCGAGATCCCGCTCGCGGTCTTCTACGCGCAACGTGAGCGCGAACGTCTCATCGCCGACGTCGAGCACGACGCGAGTGTCATCGCCACGCTCTACGAGGACGACCTCGAACGTGACCGACCGCTCGACCCGCTGCCTGCTGCCGAGTACCGGGCGCGCACCGACGCCCGGATCGTCGTCGTCGACGACACCGGCATCTCCCTCGTCGACACCGACCAGAGCGTCGACCGCGACTTCTCGACCCGTCCCGAGATCGCGCTCGCGCTCACCGGGGTCCAATCGTCGGGAACGCGTTCCTCCGAGACGCTCGCGACCGAGCTCTTGTACGTCGCCGTCCCGGTCGCGTCGGGAGGCACCGTTCACGGGGCACTGCGCGTCACGCTCGGAACCGGCGACGTCGACGACCGCATCGAACGCTTCTGGCTGGCCCTTGCCACCATCGCGGCCGTCGTCCTGCTCGCCGTGGCGTTGATCGGATGGGGCGTCGCCCGGTCGGTCACCCGGCCGCTGCGCCGTCTCAACGCCGCCGCGTCCCGGTTCGCGCACGGCGACCTGACCGTCCGCGAGGAACCGCATGACGGCCCGCCCGAGCTGCGTGACCTGTCCGCCACGATGAACACGATGGCTCGCCGGCTCGATGACCTGCTCCAGGCCCAACGTGCGTTCGTCGCCGACGCCTCCCACCAACTTCGAACACCGTTGACCGCGCTCCGGTTGCGGCTCGAGAACCTGCAGAGCCGGCTCGACGGGGATGCGAGCGCCGAGCTCGACGCGGCCATCGACGAGACGAGTCGCCTCGCCACCCTCGTCACCGATCTGCTGCATCTCGCACGCACCGATGAACATCCGGCAAGTGGGACTGCCGATCTCGCCCGACTCACGGCCGACCGCGTCGACACCTGGACCGCCGTCGCCGAGGCCAAGGGTGTGACCCTGCAACACGACGAGCTGGATCACCCGGCCCCGGTGCACGTCATCACTGGCGCCATCGAGCAGATCCTCGACAACCTCTTCGACAACGCGGTCAACGCTTCGCCGTCGGGCACGACGATCACCGCCCGCATCACCTCGACGAACGGCTCCTACGAGCTCACGATCGCCGATCAGGGCGCCGGCCTCAGCGACGACCAGAAGGCCCACGCCACTCGTCGGTTCTGGCGCGCCGACACGACTCGCCCTGGCACAGGCCTCGGCCTTGCCATCGTCGATGCCCTGGCGACGGCGTCCGGGGGAAGCGTCGCCCTCGCCGACGTGCCCGGCGGAGGACTGGCCGTCACCGTCACGCTGCTCGCGGCCAGCGGTATCCCAGACGCACCGCCCTCGCGGGCGAGTGCCGCGGACGTGCTCAATCGGTCGGGGGAGTCGACGCGTGGCGGCCCGCCAACAGGCGGCGACGGTGGATCTTCCGCCCGCTGATCGCAGCCGTCTCGATGGCCATCCGCCGGTTGCGAGGTCCGGGGGCCCACGGCCGCACCGTCAGCTCGTGCCACGAACCCCGATCGGGATCGTTGGTCACGTCGCGCAGGCGTCCGCGCACCAGCACACTCCAGCCGGTCTCGTTGACCCGGTCGGTGTGGTCGGCCTCGAAGGCCACGAGCGAGTTGTTGCCCGCGGCGCGCAGCATGCTGTCGTCGGTGGTCCGAAAGACCACGCGCCCATCGACGACGGCCGCGTTCACGGGCAGGATCCACAGCTCGAAGTCGTAGATGAACGCCACCCGGCCGAACGCCTCCTGGGCGACGAGCCGCCAGCACGTCTCCTCGTCGAGCTCGTCGACGAGGACCTCGTACTCGTCGTCGTACGCCTCGCTGGTCTCGCTCATCGGGCGGCCCCTCCTGGCCACCCAGGATCCCCTGCGGGGAACCCCACTGCAAGGGTCCAAGGTCCCCGCCCGCAATCCCCGAGCCCCCAGGTTTGTGTCACCGCAACCGGCGTTCTTCGCCGATCGCGGTGACACAAACAGGGGAACGGTGGGTTCCGATCACACCTCGTGCATGGCGCGGCCGATGTCGTCCAGCTCCGACTCACCGAGATGCTGTTCGAGCAACGGAAGCACGCGTCGCTCCTCGTCGACGATGAGACGCTGGAGCTGATCGGCGAGAGCGTGGAGGGGCCGCTCGGCTGCGTCCCGCTGGAGCGCCTCGACGAGCTGCTCGGCGGCCGACTGGATCGCCTCGGCCTGTCCGGCGATGCGCTCGCCCTCGTCGCCGCCGACGCGTCGCACCCACGGGAGCAGCACCTGGGTCGTGACGTCGACGTGGCGTCGGAGCAGGTCGGCGAACTTGTCGACGGCAGCCTTGCGGGCGGCGCCGTCGCCGCCCCGCTCCGCCGTCTCCAGCAGCGCCGCGACCAGCTCGTGATGGACGAGATCGAGCTGGTCGCCGACGTCGACGAGGACCGGGCGATGCGCCCCGTCGACGAGCTCGTGCGCCTCGTCGGCCGGCGCCTCCCGGCCGCCGCGGGGGATCGCGGTGGCGCCGGGACCGGGCCGGCGGGTGCTCACATCGACGGGCGTGTCACCGAGATATGCGGCCGGCCAGCGCCCCGAGTCGACCGGCTCGAACGACCAGTCGGGCTGCTTGTCGGCTTGCGACGTGTCGAGGACCGCCTGACCGTCGTCGATGTCGACGAGCGGCGCGATCAGCACGGGCTCGACAGGAGGTAGCGATCGGTCGGCGTGTCCGGCGACCGATCCGGGGAAGAGGTCGAGGATGCTGGTGGTGACCACTTGGTGCTGGGCGGCGAGAGAGCAGCGAGCGCCGTCCGTGATCGTCCCGAGCCAGTCGCGTATCCGGCCTGGAACGTCGCCGTCGCCTTCCGAGCGGCGAAGGTCGTCGAGCGCGGCCGCCACGGCCATCCCGTCGCGCTTGCACGGCTCACACTGTCCGCACGACTCGACGGCGAGGAAGCGCGAGATGCCTTCGGCGACGGCGATGAGGTCGGCCGTGTCGTCGAACACGATGAAGCCTGCCGCGCCGAGACCGCTGCCGACCGACCTCATCGCGTCGTAGCAGGCGGGCGTGTCGAACAACTCGGCGGGAAGGATCGCGTTTGCGACGCCCGAGACGGCGGCGACGATGCGCCGCTCCTCCTGGGCGCCGCCACCGATCTCTTCGATGATCTCGGCCACGGTCGTTCCCATCGGAAACTCGGCCACACCGGCTCGCCGTGTATCGCCGCTCACGGTGCACACGACCGTGCCCGGTGACTCGGGCGTGCCGAGCGAGCGGAACCAATCGGCGCCGTGTTTCACGATTCCGGGCACGTTGGCGAGCGTCTCGACGTTGTTCGCCAGCACCAACCCGACGCTCAACCCCTCCCGGTAGGGCGGCGCGATTCGCGGGAACGGTTGACGCCCCTCGATCACTTCGAGCAGCGCCGTCTCCTCGCCGAACAGGTAGTCGCTCGGGCCGATCGTCACCTTGACGTCGACGTCGCTCAGCCACCCGGCGTCGGCCATCTCGGCGATCGCGTACGCGACGCGCCGTCGCTCGGTCTGGAAGGAGCGCTTGAGGGCGACCACGACACGGTGCGCGTGCACGGTCGAGGCGGCGATCAGCGCCCCCTCGAGCACGCGGTACGGGTTGCGCCGCAGCAGCTCCCGGTCCTTGAACGAGCCCGGTTCACCCTCGGCGCCGTTGACGACGACGATCGGTGGTGTTCCCGTTGCGGTGGCCGCGGCGACGGTCTCCCACTTCACACCGGTCGGGAAGCCGGCGCCACCGCGGCCACGCAAACCCGCCGCCTTCACCTCCTCGGCGATGCCGACGCCCTCGAGCCGGCGTGCGGCATCGAGGGCGTCGCCGCCGCCGGTTGCGATGTGGTCGGCGAGGGCGTCGATCGGCTTGGGGTCGAGGACGCGGTGTGTCGACGGCATGCAGGAAGGATTCCCGCCGAACTGGCGAGCAAACCGTTTGCACCTGGGCTTTCGTCAGGTGCGAGGTCGTACAACTGCCGGGCTGCCTTCGGCCAGCGCGCTCGCCAGTCGATCGAGGGCGCTGAGCTCGGCGCGGTAGTAGTCGAGACCCCAGTCGGCCACGATCCGGGCGTGACTCCACCGGCCGTCCGGGTCGTCTTCCAGCCCATCCCGCACGATCGCCAGGTCCGTGAGCGTCTGCTCGCACCACGAGCGCTGCCCGGCCACCTGCTCCAACAGCCGCCCGGGTTCGGTCATGTGACCGAGGAAGATCCGCAACGCGAGGTGGTGCTTGAGCGAGGGCGGGCCGACCGGCGACTGCGCCAGCCAGCGTCGAAGTGCGGTAATCCCTTTGCGGCTGATGGAGTGGACGCGGATCGTGCGCTCGCCAACCGTCGTCTCGCGGCCGTTCACGAATCCCGCTGCCTCCAACTTGTCGAGCTCGCTGTACACCTGGCTCATTGCCGGTGCGGCGTAGAAGAAGCGCAGGCTGCTGTCGGCGAACTGCTTCAACTCGTAGCCGGTGAGGTGGCGTCCGAATGACAACAGGCCCAACAGTGCGTAGCCGGTTGGTGTTGCCTGTTGACTTCGCGCCACACGTGGAGTATTCCGAAACGGAATAGTCAGCGCAAGCCTGCAGAGGCGAGTTCGAACCCAAGAACAGAGCCCAAGAACATCTGAAGGAGCAACCATGCCCGAGGTGACGAAGTATCCGGCCGGGACACCGTCGTGGGTCGATCTGGGGAGCCCCGATCCTGACGCGTCGGCCCGCTTCTACGGCGACCTGTTCGGCTGGACGATCGTCGAAGCAGGACCGGTCGAGGAGACAGGCGGCTACCG
>DASUEW010000232.1:0-3278 GCA_036274875.1 Ilumatobacteraceae bacterium | reverse complement strand
CGAGCAGCTCCATCGTCGCCGGGACGAGCAACATGCGGACGATCGTCGCGTCGAGCAGCACTGCGATCGCCAGCCCGAGCCCGAACAACTTGAGTTGCCGGTCGTCGCCGAGCGCGAACGCGGCGAACACGCAGAACATGATCAGCGCCGCGGCGGTGATCACGCGAGCGGTGACCGCCAAGCCGTCGGCGACGGCCGTGGCGTTGTCCTTCGTGCGGTCGTACTCCTCCTTGATCCGGGACAGGAGGAACACCTCGTAGTCCATCGACAGGCCGAACACGATCGCGAACAAGAACATCGGGACCCACGCCTCGATCGGGCCGGCCCGGTCGACCCCGATCAGCTCCATACCCCATCCCCACTGGAAGATCGCGACGAGGATGCCGTAGGCGGCGCCGATCGACAGCAGGTTCATGACCACCGCCTTGAGCGGCACGAGCACGCTGCGGAACACGGCCATCAGCAGGATGAAGCTGAGCAGCAGCACGACCCCGATCAGCAACGGCATGCGGCCGCCGAGATAGTCGGAGAAGTCGGTCGACGCCGCGGTCAGGCCACCCACGTTGGCTTCGACACCGGTCGCCGGGATCACGTCGTCGCGCAGCGCCTTCACCAGCTGGCCTGTCTCCTCGTCCTGCGGAGCGCTCTGCGGGTACACGATGACCAACGCCAACTGGTCGTTGATCGGCGTGGGCACGACGATGTTGACGTTCTCCGTCTCCTGGATCGACTGCGCGAACGTGTCGAGCTGCTGCTCATCCGCCGCCACCTCTCCCTCGACCGCGACGAACAGCGGCCCGTTGGTGCCGGGGCCGAATCCTTCGGCGAGGAGGTCGTACGCCTCGCGGACGGTCTTGCCCTCGGGGTAGTTGCCGTAGTCGCCGAACCCGAGACGGATCCCGAACAGCGGGATGGCGAGCAGCGCGAGGAAGGCGACCGCTCCGAACACGCTCTGCCACGGGCGGCGCTGGACGAACCGGCTCCAGCGGTACCACACCCGCTGTTCCTTGGGCCTCTCGGCGCGGTGCGGGATGAGCACGCGCAACGGTTTGATCGCGAAACTGATCCCCCAGAACACGACCGCGGCGAGAAGGCCGACGAGCGTGATCGCGATCTGACCGGTGATGGTGCCGACGAACGTGCAGGCGACGCCGATCGCGACGGCACCCAGCGCCGCGCGAGAGGTGTGATCGATCCGCGTGCCGACCCAGCCGAGTAGCGCCGGTAGCAGCGTGAGCGAACCGAGCACCATCATCAGCACACCGGCCGACGACGCCACCGCGATGCCCTGCACGAAGTCGAGTCCCATCAGGAACAACCCCATCAGGGAGATGATCACCGTGGCGCCTGCGAACAGGACCGCACGTCCACTGGTGTCGAGCGCTTCGGCGACCGAATCCTCGACGCTCAAGCCCAACCGCAGACCTTCGCGGTATCGGGTGACGATGAAGAGCGCGTAGTCGATCCCGACGCCGATACCGATCATCGCCATCATCGCCGTCGTGAAGTCGGGCATCGAGATCGCGTTGCTGCCGAGCGACACGAGGGCGTAGGCGATGAAGAGCCCGAACAGTGCGATGCCGATGGGCAGGCCCATCGCGAGCACGGATCCGAACGCGACGATGAGGATGATCACGGCGGCGAGCAGGCCGTAGACCTCGCTCTCGGGCAGCTCGAACTCGGAGAAGACGTCGCCGCCGTACTCGATCTGCAGCCCGTCGACCGGCGGCAGGGTGTCGGCGAATTCCACGATGTCCTCGCCGAGCTTGATCACCTCTTCGAAGCCGCGGTCGCGGACGTCGAGTTGGGCGAAGTTGATGGTTCCGTCGTCGCTGACCTGGAGGGGGTTGTCGTACGGGCTCGTGACGGTGATCCCGTCGCGCTCGGCGCTGAACTCGTAGATCTTCTCGAGCGTGGTCCGTACCTCCGGATCGTCCACACCCTGGTCGGCCTTGGCCACGATCTGCGAGACGAAGCCGGCGCGGTTCGGGTCGTTCTCCTCGAGAAGCTCCTGCACGACCTTCGACTCGCTGTCGGGCAGCGTGAAGTCCGTGCGGTAGTCGGGGCCGACGACGCCGGCGACGGCGTTGATGACGACGAGCAAGGCAAGCCACGAACCGATGACGATCCAGTGGTGGCGCAGACAGGCGCGGGCGAGGCGGGCGAGCATGACGACAACGTTACGGATGGCATAACTCACAATCCACGTGCATCCGTCACAGCGCTACGTTGCGCCCCGTGGAACCGGACCCGGCGCTCGGCTGGAACCCCGAGCTCCAGGCGGCCTGGCAGCGGATCGGCTCGCCCGGAGAGCCGGGACGTGTGTCGCGGCTCGACCGCGGCTGGAGCACTGTTCTTCATTCAGCAGCGACACTCGAACCATTGCGAATCCGCAACATCGGCGCCGACGTGGCGGTTGGCGACTGGGTCGTACCGTCGGCCGACGGCGAACGCGTCGAGCACGTCGTCGCCCGGCATTCTGCGTTCGTTCGACGGGCCTCGTTCGAAGGCGCCCGCTTCGAGGCGCAGACGATCGCCGCCAACATCGACGTCGTGTTCCTGGTGCACGCACTGGACACCCCCTCCAACCAGCGACGGCTGGAACGCGAGCTGGTGCTGGCGTTCGACTCGGGAGCCGAGCCGGTGGTGGTGCTGACCAAGACCGACCTCGTCGACGATCCGGCCGCGGCGCTCGCCGATCTCGTCGCGGTCGCGCTCGGCGTGCCCGTGCTGCTCACCAGCGGTCGCACGGGAGCCGGGCTCGATGCGATCTCGGCGTACGCGACCGGCAACCGCACGCTTGCCTTTCTCGGAGCCAGCGGAGTCGGGAAGTCGACGCTGATCAACTTCCTCCTCGGCGGCGACGTCCAGGCCACGACGGCGGTGCGCGAGGGCGACAGCCGCGGCCGCCACACCACCGTCGCCGCACAGCTCCTCCGGCTCCCCGGTGAGGGCTGGATGATCGACACGCCGGGCGTGCGGGCGGTGAGCCTCTGGCTGTCGGGGCGCGGCATCGAGAGCGCGTTCGCCGACGTGTTCGACCTGATGGACCACTGCCGCTTCCGCGACTGCAAGCACGACCAGGAACCGGGGTGCGCGGTGCTCACCGCGATCGATTCGGGCACGCTCGATCCGGCTCGCTTCGCGAGCCTCGAGCGCCTGGTCGCCGAGGAGGCCGCCCTCGAGGACGAGCAGCACCGCCAGGCGAAGCTCCAGGACCGCCGCGGTCATCGCAAGCGGTGACCAGCCCCGACAGGCCACGTCATCGAAGTTGACGC
>DASUEW010000231.1:0-3265 GCA_036274875.1 Ilumatobacteraceae bacterium | reverse complement strand
GATTCGATGGTCGAGGACTCGATGGTCGACACCACCGCCGCGCCCTGATCGACGACCGAGCGATCAGGTGACGGCCGATTCGGTCTGTTCGGCAACACCGAGCAGACCCAATCGGCGCGCCTTGTCAACCGCGGCGCCGCGGTCAGGTGCACCGATCTTGCGGAGCAGCCGCGCCACGTGTGACTTCACGGTCTCGCGCGAGAGGTACAGCTCGGCCGCGATCGCGGCGTTGGTGGCTCCGGATGCGAGACGTTGGAGGACTTCGGACTCGCGAGTCGATAGCGGATCGTGCGAACCCGGCAGCCATGCCGACGCCAACGAGCCCGCCGCGCGGCCGTCGACCACGGCGGTGCCGCGGGCCGCGATCTGCACGAGCGACGCTGCGTCGTGGGCGCTCACCCCGTCGGAGAGCACACCGGTCGCGCCTGCGTGGAGCGCGTCGGCGACCGCCCGTGGATCGAGTGGGTCGACGATCACCGTGATCGTCATGTGGGGAGCCGCGTGGCGGAGCTGGCGGACGGCGTCAGCGGCCGTCCGGTTCGTGGCGGGCCGACCGACGACCACGATGTCGAAGTGCTCGGAGGCGTAGATGTCGAGCGCTTCGAGCACGGTGGGCACCTCGGTCACTTCGGCGGCGGAGCCGATGGTGATCGGGTCGAGAGCGCCGGCCGTCGTGTGGCGAGTGCGGTCGTGCACCAGGAGGACCCGGCACGGCATCAACGGCGCATTCACGGCGGGGATAGTTCGGCGTTGTCGCCGCCAGGCCATGAAGTCGAGCCCGAGATTTGTCGACGTCGTCGTTATAACGCGGCACTTTGCACAGACTTGACAAGCGTTCCGTCATGTTGCCGCAACACCTTCCGATGAAAGCCTGGTGGATCGGTCAGCGGCCACTCGCGACACGGAGGTGGGAATTGAGCACACAGCAGGCGAGGACGACGGGTTCCTCTCCCGACTACGGTGATCGTAACGTCGAGTTGTTCCTAGAACGCAAGGCGCTGCAGGAGATGCTCGCCGCGAAAGAGATTTCCGACGGTCAGCCGGGCGAGCGGCGCGAAGTCGCCCGCCTCGGGCGCCGCCTCGAAGACGTCACGACAGAGATCGTGCGGTTCAACACCGGGCTCGTGCGCTCGTACTGCCGGCGATTCACATCGAACTCGAGCCGCGGCGACTCCGCCGATTTCGAAGCGGCCGGGATGCTCGGCCTGATGCGGGCCATCGACAGCTTCGACCCCGAGCAGGGCCGGTTCGGGCACTGGGCCTACAAGCCGATCCAGCGTGAGGTGCTGCGGGCGGTCCGCGATGCCGACCACCCGAACCTGAACCTCGGCGACTTCGAACGCCGTCCGGAGATCCTGCGGGCGTTCCGTCATCTCCAGGGCGACGACGAGCGCTTCACACCGTCGTACGAGGACGTCGCGACGCTGGTGGGTGTCACCATCGACCAGGTCCGCCGTGTTCTCTCTCCGCCGAGGCTCGAGTCAGTGGACCAGCCGATCGGCAGCGATGACTCCTTGACCCTCGGCGACATCGTCGAGAGCAAGGACGCCGGTCCGGCCGAGGTGGTGAGCGCCAGCCTGACGCTCACGGCGCTCAAGGAGTTCGGCATCGCCGCCCTCGACCACCGCGAGCTCTACGTCGTCGTTCGCCGGATGGGGCTCGATGGCGAGCCGGAAGAGAAGCTCGCCGACATCGGCGAGACGCTCGGTCTGTCCCGCGAGGCCGTGCGTCAGATCGAAGCCAAGGCGATCGCCAAGATGCAGCACCCGATGGTGCTGCGCCGCATTCAGCGCCTCGGCCGCAGCTGAACCTGACGGATCATTCGAATCCGTCCGTACTAGGCCAACCGCCGGCCCCCGGCCTGTGACCCAGATTCACCCCACGATCCCCCGCGAATCGTCGTGCCCGTTGGCGGGCGCACCGCACCATTCGGGGCACGTAGGGACACACGGATGTGTCCCTTGAGGATTCACGGAGGATTCCATGGGCATGTCATCGGTTGCGACGCTCGAACGGCAGCGCGACGCGGCCGTGGCGTCCCGGCTCGCTGAGATGTCATCCCGGCCCGGACCGCGTTCGGCCGACCTGCTCTGGCGGGTGTGGCCAGGGCGCGAATGGCCGGCCTCGGGCGACGAGGAGCTGGCGTTTCTCGCCGACCTCGAGCACCGTGTGCAGGCCGATGGGTCGTTCGACGAGATCGAACCGCGTCGGGGCGACATGACCGCCCTGCTGAATGCGTTGCGCTGCGGGCTCGACGCGCCCGATCTGTTCAGTCGGGCGCCAGGGCTGCGACCGGACCGGCTCATCGTGGCCCACATGGAGCTCGACGCCCGCCGCCGCGGGGCGGTTTCGGCGTGGCGTGCGATCGCGTCCACTCCGACGTCCCAGTGCCTCGCGACCTGGGGTGACACTGCCGCTGCGCTGGTGCCGGTGGTGATCGGGCGCCTGCGGGACGTCCCCGACGTCGACGCCGCCGGACTCGAATCGCTCGTCGCCGCCTGCGCCGCCGACATCGACCGTGTCGGACGCCTGGCCGCATCGGTCGAGCGGGACATGTCCGATCCGGGTGTGCCGCCGAGGCGTCGCGCCGGGCTCGCCGGATTGCTGTACGGCGGCGCCGGCGCCGGCCTGTGGCATCACGAGTGCTTCCTCGCCCCACGTGTCGGCAGCCTCGTCCCGGTTCGTGTGGCGGCACTGCTCGGTGAGAACGCCATCCGGTGAGAGATCAGCCCGATGACTGCCGGTAGTAGCGTGCAGAACGAGGAACCGGTGCTGCGGGCGGTCGCCGGTGCCTGTCGTGCGGCCCGGTTGCCGTACGACCACAGCGCGGAGATGCAGGAGGGTATGGAGCGAGCAGAAGACCTTGCCGAACACTGGGTGGTCTTTCCCCCGCCGCCGCTCGTCGCCAGAGTCATCGTCGGCCCGGTGCCCGATATGCCGCTCGCTGGGCTGGCCGGCTTCATCGAACCCATCGCCGACGACGAAGGTCGGATCGTCGATTGGCTGTTCAACCGCGACGGTTCATACGACGCGGTCGATCTGAAGGCGTACAGCGACTGGCGTCGCTCCTGGGAGCGCACGTGGGAGCTCGGTCCGCTCGCGAACCTACGGTCGCTGCAACGCATCGTCACCGGCATGGAGGATGTTCCTCGCGTGGTGGCGCTCCTCGCATCATTGGTGTCACAACCAGCGGCGGAGCGGATGGAGCAGTCCGACGTCGCCGAACTGCTCACGGAGCTCGACACGGTGCGGGCCGCGATCGCCG
>DASUEW010000230.1:0-11039 GCA_036274875.1 Ilumatobacteraceae bacterium | reverse complement strand
ATCCCACCGAGGACGCGAAGGAGCGACTGCCCCCAGTACGGAATCTCGATCGCGAGCGCGCTCACGTTCATCGATCGATGTCACCGAGGATGAAGTACAAGCTGGCGAGGATCGTGATGATGTCGGGGACGTAGACGCCCTTCAGCACCCACGGTGTGATGGAGATGTTGTTGAAGCTCGCCGAGCGGATCTTGACCCGGAACGGCCCGAGATCACCCTTGCTGACGACGTAGTAGCCCATCTCGCCGAGCGGGTTCTCGGTCGACACCCATGCTTCGCCCTCCGGCACCTTGATGATGCGCGGCACCTTGGCCATGATCGGCCCGGACGGGATGCCGTCGAGCAGCTGGTCGACGATCTTGGTCGCCTCCCGCGTCTCCTGCAGCCGCACCCAGCAGCGGGCGAAGCTGTCGCCGTCGGGATGGGTCCAGACCTTGAAGTCGACCTTGTCCCACGCCATCGGGATGACCTGATCGCGGCGGAGGTCCCAGTCGACCCCGCTGGCGCGCAGGTTGGGGCCCGACAGTCCGTACTGCTTGGCGATCTCGGCCGGGATCACGCCGATGCCGCGGGTGCGGCTCTGGAAGATCTCGTTGCCGATCAGCAGATCGTCCATCTCGTCGCAGAAGCCACGCAGTTTGCGCATCACCTGCCTGGTCTCGTCGATCCAGCCTTTCGGGAGGTCGTCCTTGAGTCCGCCGATGCGGTCGAAGTTGGGGTGGAAGCGACCGCCCGTGGCCCCTTCGATGAGGTTCAACACGTACTCGCGGTCGCGGAACGCGAGGAACACGGGGGTGATCGCCCCGAGCTGCACACCGAGATCGCCGAGGAACAGCCCGACATTGGCGATCCGTGACAGCTCGAACAGGATCGTGCGGATCCACTGCGCACGTGGCGGCGCCTCGATGTCCATCAGCTTCTCGGCGGCGAGGATGAACGGCACCTCGTTGGCGAAGCTGCCGAGCCAGTCGATGCGGTTGATGAGCGTCGTCACCTGCGGGAACGTGCGCACCTCGGTGAGCTTCTCGTACCCGCGGTGCATGTACCCCGCCGACGGCTCGGCCCATACGACCTGCTCGCCGTCGAGCCGGGCGATGATCCGCAACGTGCCGTGCGTCGCCGGGTGCTGCGGCCCGATGTTGAGCGTCATCCCCTCCGTCTCGAGCTCCACGTTCAACCGCGCGTCCGCCGCCTGCGCGGCGATGTACGACAGCCGCTGCCGATCCGACAGCACGGTCATGACGCACCGCCATCATCGGCTGGCGGTGCGTCGGCGGCTGGCGCCGCCTCCGCGTCGCCGACTGCTTCGCCGCCGGACGCGTCAGAAGGTGCAACGTCAGGGTCGACCGCGTCGTTCGGAGGTGAATCCCCGGTTCGGACGGCGGCGGCGTCAGCCGCTTCGCCGTCCGCATCAGATAGAGGCATGGGCTCGACGTCCACGATGCCCGGCCATGGTTTGACCATCCGGGAGAGCAGGGGGAAGTCCTTGCGGAGCGGGTAGCCCTCGAACTCGGTCGGAAGGTAGATGTTGCGCAGGTCGGGATGGCCGTTGAAGCCGATCCCGAACATCTCGTGGGTCTCGCGCTCGTGCCAGTTGGCGCCGGCGTAGACGGGGATCCACGAGTCGACGGCGAGCATGTCGTCGGGGACGTCGGCCTTGAGTGTCACCCCGACGTGGCGCGTCGTGTCGGTGAGGCGGGCGAGCATCTGGAACCTAGTCTCGCCACCGGCGTAGCCCTGCTTGATCTCGGTGCTGCGCTCAGGTGGAGGTTCGGTCGGGTCGTCCTCGCCACGACCGTATGGCGACGGCATCCAGTCGAGCGCCGACAAGTAGCAGAAGTAGTCGAACCCGGCCGCGTGCAGCGACTCCGCCGCCGCCCGCCACGAACCCGTGGCGACGCGGATCCACAGATCGTCGTTCGGCACGAGGTGGGTGTCGACGAGCGCGTCGCCGATGTCGCGTCGCAGGGCGTCGATGATGCCTTCGCGCAACCCGTCGCCGGGCAGCGCGGCCGGCGCATCGGCGGCGACGTCGGTGTCACTCAATCCGACCACCACCGACGACGATCGGCGTGTAGTCCTCGCCACGCCACTTGGCGCCCATGTCCTCGTTCTTGATCCGTTGCTGGAGCAGCACGATGCCTTCGAGCAGCGCCTCGGGCCGTGGCGGGCAGCCCGGCACGTAGACGTCGACGGGGATCAGCTGGTCGACGCCCTTGGTGACGGAGTAGCTGTCCCAGTACGGCCCGCCGCAGTTGGCGCACGAGCCCATCGAGATCACGTACTTCGGCTCCGGCATCTGCTCGTAGAGCCTCCGGATGGCCGGGGCCATCTTGTCGGTGACGGTGCCGGAGATGACGACGAGATCGGCCTGGCGCGGGCTGGCGGGGAGCGGGATCACGCCGAGCCGCATCACGTCGTAGCGCGGCGATCCGAACGCCGCACCCATCTCGATCGCGCAGCAGGCGAGGCCCCACTGGTACACCCACATCGAGTACGAGCGGCCCATGTTGAACAGCTTCGTGAGCGGCGCCGGCATCCTGCCCCGGTCGACTAGACCCATCGCAGGAGTCCCCGCTTCCACGCGTAGACCAGCCCGTCGAGCAGCAGCACGATGAAGACGAGCATCACGACGAGACCGAACGTGCCGTACCGCTCGATCTCCGCGGCCCACGGGAAGATGAACACCGCTTCGACGTCGAAGATGACGAACAGCAGCGCGAACACGTAGTAGCGGATCTGACTCTGCGACCATCCCGTCCCGATCGGATCGACGCCAGATTCGTACGCCATCATCTTGTCGTACGAGGGCTTGGAGGGCCGCACGAGGGCGGCGACGCCGAGGAGCAATCCGGCGAGGAGAACCGCTGCGAGGCCGAACCAGACGACCGTGAGGTAATCGCGAAGGAACAGCGACATCGGGCCGCGACGCTACCAGTCCCCGTGAATCGCCCCCCAAACCCTCGACCTCGTGAAGTTTCGGCGCCGCGAGGGCGCCGAAACTTCATGAGTTCGGGGTACGTTCGCCGCCATGACGACGGTCGGCGCTGTCGATCTCGAGGCGATCAGGCGGGCTCGCGAGACGGCGGCGGGTGTGGCCAAGCACACTCCGGTGGTGTCGTCGGTGACGCTGTCGGAGACCGTGGGCGGCACGGTGGCGCTGAAGGCCGAGAACCTGCAGCGCACCGGGTCGTTCAAGATCCGCGGGGCGATGAACAAGCTGGCATCGCTCGCCGGCCGCATCGACATCGACGGTGGCAATCGCGTCGAGGGCGTGACGGCCGGGAGTGCCGGCAACCACGCCCAGGCGATCGCCTTCGCGGCTCAGCACTTCGGCCTCGGATGCGAGATCTTCGTGCCGGCGGGAGCCTCGATCGGCAAGATCGAGGCCTGTCTCGGATTCGGCGCGACCGTCAACGAGAGCGGCGCGTCGCTGATGGACGCGGTCGAAGCGGCCAAGGCAAGCGCGGCCGCCACCGGCTGGGCGTTCTGTCACCCCTTCGACGATCCGATCGTGGTCGCCGGCCAGGGCGCGCTCGGGCTGGAGTTGCTCGACGACATCGCCGATCTCGCGCTGGTCATCGTGCCGATCGGCGGCGGTGGGCTGGCCGCCGGGACGGCCATTGCGATCAAGTCGATCTCGCCGGCCGTCCACATCGTTGGGGTCCAGGCCGCCGTGTGCGCGCCCTACTCCGGCCAAGCGGCGCCGGTCGGTGCGGTCGCGACGCTGGCCGACGGAATCGCGGTGAAGACGCCGGGCGCCATCACACGACCACTGATCGAACACTGGATCGACGAGATCGTCACGGTCGACGAGGAGTCGATCGCCGATGCGATGGTGCTGCTGATGGAGCGGGCGAAGCTCTACGTCGAGGGCGCCGGCGCAGTCGGCGTGGCGGCGCTGCTCGCCGGACGAGTGGTGCCGGCACCGGTTGGCACGACATGTGTCGTCCTCTCGGGCGGGAACGTCGACCTCGGAGTGGTTCCCGGCCTCATCCGTCGTCACGAGAACGCGGCCGGGCGCCGTCTCACGATCTTCGCCACGATCGACGACCGACCGGGCGGCATGGCGCAGTTGCTGACGGCGTTCGCCGGCGCCGGCGCCAACCTGATCGAGGTCGACCACGTGCGCGAGATGCTCAACCTGCGCGTTCGAGAGACCGGCGTCCAAGCGACGTTCGAGGTGCGCAGCCCGCAGCACGCCGAACAGGTGGTCGAGGCGGTCCGTGAAGCCGGCTACGAGGATCTGCGCCAGTTGACGTGACAGTTGACGTGACAGTTCTACCTACTGGTCGGTAGGCTCACGACATGATGCCCAACACGGACGTCCTGCACGATCTCGAGCCCACCGTCGAGCGGCTGCTCGAACGCCACCTGACCAGCTCGAAGGAGTGGTTCCCGCACGAATACGTGCCGTACAGCCGCGGCCGCGACCACGCGCCGGGCGAGACGTGGAGCGAGGACGACGCCGATCTCGCCGGGGCCAAGATCGACGACGCGGTCCGCAGCGCGCTGCTGGTGAACTTGCTGACCGAGGACAACCTCCCGTACTACTTCCGGTCGGTCGAGCGGATGTTCGGCGCAGATGGCGCGTGGGGCACATGGGTGCGGCGCTGGACGGCCGAGGAAGGCCGTCACGCGATGGCGATCTACGGCTACTTGATGGTGACGCGGGCGATCGATCCCCACCAGCTCGAGCGGGGGCGCATGGCGCAGGTGTCAGCCGGGATCACGCCAGATCCACCGACGCTGCAACACGGGTTCGTCTACCTCGCCCTCCAGGAGCTCGCCACTCGCATCGCCCACCGATCGACGGGGCGGATGATGGGAGATCCGGCCGGATACGAGGTGATGATGCGCGTCGCGTCCGACGAGAACCTGCACCAACTGTTCTACCGCGACCTCGCCGCGGCCGCCCTCGAGCACGACCCGAGCGGGATGATGTGCGCGATCGAGCACGAGGTCGCCGGTTTCCAGATGCCCGGCATCGGGATCCCCGACTTCAACCACCACGCGGCGCGCATCGCGCGGGCGGGGATCTACGACCTCGCCGTGCACCACGAGCAGATCCTCGTGCCGGTCGTGCTGCGCCAGTGGGACGTCGAGAACGTCACCGGCCTCGACGCCGACGGTGAGCAGGCCCGCGAGCGGCTGATGAAGCGACTCGCCAAGAGCGAGCGCGTCGCCCGCCGCGTCGCCGAGCGCCGCGAGTCCTCCCTCACCCCCGCCTGAAAACCCGAACTGTCTGCTTCATTGGAAGCCACGGGCCGAATGAAGCAGACAGAACCGTTGGGGGGTTAGCGGGCGTATTGGGTGACGGTGTCGGTGGCGTCGAGGAGCCAGCCCGGCCAGACGCCGACGAGCAGGGTGAACACGGCGGCGGCGGCGATCGCCAGCCCCGACGTGAACGGCACCCGCTCCGGCTCGATCGCGTCGTCGGCCGGTTCGAGCCAGACGTTGACCATGATCCGCAGGTACAGGAAGGCGGCGATCACCGCGGCGACCATGGCGATGACGCCGATCGCGTAGCTCCGCTGCTCGACGGCGGCGCGGATCACGGCGAACTTGGCGACGAAGCCACTCGTCAACGGCACGCCGGCCTGGGCCAGGAGGAACACGGTGAGCGCGATCGCGAGCGCGGGCCGGCGCGCCGCCAGACCCTTGAACGAATCGAGCCCGGAGTCGCCGTCATGGTCGCGTTCGACGAGCGCCACCGCACCGAACGACCCGATCACGAGCACCGTGTACAGGAGCAGGTACGTCGCCACACTCGGCATCCCAGAGCCGGGGTCTGGTTCACCGGCGCGGTGTCCGGCCGCCTCGACACCGACGAGCACGAACCCGGCGTGACTGATCGAGGAGTAGGCGAGCATCCGCTTGACGTTCGTCTGGACGACCGCAAGCGCCGACCCGATGACGAGTGACAGCACCGCGAGCACCCACACCACCGGTCGCCAGTCGTCGCGGTGGAACGGCACGGCGATCACGAGCACCCGCAGCATGGCCGCGAACGCCGCCGCCTTGCCGGCCGAGGCCATGAACGCGGTGACCGGGGTCGGGGCTCCTTCGTAGACGTCGGGAGTCCACACGTGGAACGGAACGGCCGCCGCCTTGAACCCGAGCCCGACGATCATCAGCGCCACGCCGGCGAGGACGAGGGCGTCCTCTCGCTGCGTGTCGACCGTGGTCTGGAAGTGGGCGACGATGTCGCTGATGTTGGTGGAGCCGGTACCGCCGTACAGCAGCGCGATCCCGTACAGGAGGAACGCCGACGAGAAACCACCCAGCACGAAGTACTTCATGCCGCTCTCCTGGCTCAGGCGGCGACGGCGATCGGAGGCGGCGAGCACGTAGAACGCCAGCGACAGTGTCTCGAGGCCGACGAACAGCACGATGAGGTCGTTGGCCGACGCCATCACGACGCCACCGATGGCGGCCATCAGGTAGAGGGCGTACACCTCCGGACCGTCGATCCCGACGCGCCGCAGTTCGTCACCGGTCAGGAGCGCCACGAGGATGACCGCGACGCAGATCGTGATCGTCAGGAACTCGGCGAGCGTGTCGAAGGCGAGGGCGCGCGACACGATCGTCGACGTCCCCTCGTCGGTGATGTCGTCCCACTGGAACATCGCCAGGCCGCCGGCCGCGCCGGCCACGAGCACCGTGTACGCCGCGTAACACCCACGCGGCCACGTCGGCGTCAGTGCGCCGGCGACGAGCAGCAACAAGCCGCCGCCGAGCAGCACCAGCAACGGCGTCAGCGCGAACCAGTCGATGCTGGGCTCGAGGAACTCCTGGGCGAGCACTAGCCGTCGCCTTCCCCGCTGGCAGGCTCGCCTGACTCGGGACCCGTCTCAGGCTCCGGCTCGGGCTCGGCCAGCACCGGTTGTGGCTCTTCGTAGCCGGTGCGCTCCTCGACATGGGCGATCAGCGAATCCACCGCCGGTTCGATGCGATCGAGCATCGGCTTGGGGTAGATCCCGGTGAACACGATGACGCCGATCAGCGGCACCAGCACCGAGGCCTCTTTCAAGGTGAGCTCGGCAAAATCCTTGTTGTCCTCGTCGGGCTCGCCGTGGAACACCCGCTGGTAGGCCCAGAGCAGGTACAACGCAGCCAGGATCACGCCGGTCGCGGCGACGACGACCCACCAGCGCGCCGTCAGGAACGACCCGATCAGGATCAGGTACTCGCCGACGAAGCCGTTCAGTCCCGGCACCCCGATCGACGACAGCATCACGACCATGAACCCGGCGGCGAACAGCGGGGCGACCTGCTGGATCCCGCGCAGCTTGGCGATCTCGCGCGTGTGGCGTCGCTCGTAGATCATCCCGACGAGGAGGAACAGCGCCCCGGTCGATATGCCGTGGTTGATCATCTGCATCACCGAGCCGCTGATCGCCTGCGACGTGAACGCGAACGTGCCGAGCACGATGAAACCGAGGTGGGCGATCGACGAGTAGGCGACGAGGCGCTTGAGGTCGTTCTGCATCGCCGCCACGATCGCTCCGTAGGTGATGCCGATCACGCCGAGCGTCAAGAACAGCGGCCGACTCCAACGGGTCGCTTCGGGGAACAGGTACAGGCCGAACCGCAAGAACCCGTACGTGCCGAGCTTCAGCATCACACCGGCGAGCACGACCGAACCGGCGGTCGGCGCCTGCGTGTGGGCGTCGGGCAACCACGTGTGGAGCGGGAAGATCGGCACCTTCACGGCGAACGCGACGGCGAAGGCGAAGAACAGCCACCGTCCGGTCGACGCCGCGAAGTTGGCGCCCTCGGCGAGCTCGACGAGGTCGAACGTGATCCGGCCGACCCCGTTGTCGCGGGCGATGAAGACGGTGGCGATGATCCCGACGAACATGAACGCCGAGCCGAGCATCGTGAACAAGAAGAACTTGGTCGCCGCGTAGACGCGCTGCTCATAGCCCCACCCGCCGATTAGGAAGTACATCGGCACCAGCACGATCTCGAAGAAGATGAAGAACACGAACAGGTCGAGGCTGATGAAGCTGCCCATCACGCCGGCCTCGAGCAGCAACATCCAGGCGAGGTACGCCTTGTCGTCGTGGTGCGGGTCGGTGGCCAAGATCGAGAGTGGGAACAGCACTCCGGTGAGCACGACGAGGAACAGCGAGATCCCGTCGACGCCGAGGTGCCACGAGATGCCCCACGCGTCGATCCACGTGTGCTGCGACACGTACTGGAAGCCAGGGGCGTCGGGGTCGAACGCCCACAACAGCCAGATCGTGAGTCCCGCCGTCCCTGCCGACGACAGCAGGGCGACGAGCTTGACCAGATCGGGACGGCGCCTCGAGACGATCAGCACGAGGACGGCACCGATGACCGGCACGAGGATGAGGCTGGTCAGGATCGGGAACGACGCCGCACTGCTCATGCTGATCCCCGGGTCATCACAGCACGCCCCTGGCGAGCACGAACCAACCGAGCAACAGCACGGCGCCGATCCCCACGATGCCGGCGTAGTTGCGCATGTTGCCGGTCTGGCCCTTGCGGATCTGGCGCGCCGCGCCGCGCACGGTCCGCGCCGACCCGTCGACGGCTCCGTCGACGACGGACCGGTCGAACCAGCTGATCGCCTCGAAGGCCTTGCGCCCCGGTCCACCCATGAACGCGCTGACGGCTGCGTCGTACCGCCAGGCGTCGGCGACGAGTTGTGGCTCGATCGCCTTCGCCTTGCGCTTCGCATACACGGCGATGCCGGCCGCGATGCCGATCAGCGCGGCCGCGGTGGCGACGACGGCGAGGAGGCCCTTGTTGTCGTAGGCGCTGGTCCCGGTGATCTCGGCCTCGCCGAACTCGACGACGGGGTGCAGCCAGCGCTCGAGCCGATGTGTGAGATCGTCGGGGATCCACGCGAACGCGGGCAGTTGGATGATGCCACCGACGATCGCCAGGCCGGCGAGCGCGACCAGCGGGAACAGCATGACCGGCGACGATTCGTGCGGTTTGAACTCGCCGTGCGCGCCGTGCTCGGCGGCGTGGCTCTCCCATCTGGCGTCGCCGAAGAACACCATGACCACCTGGCGGGTCATGTAGTACGCCGTCAGCACCGCGGTGACCAGACCGATGACGTAGAGCGCCGGGTTGGATGCGAGCGCGAACAGCAAGATCTCGTCCTTCGACCAGAACCCGGCGAACGGCGGCACACCGGCGATCGCCAACCAGCCGACGATGAACGTCGCCGCGGTCACCGGCATCAACTTGCGGAGGGCGCCCATCCGGCGCATGTCCTGCTCGTCGTGCATGCCGTGGATCACCGAACCCGACCCGAGGAACATCAACGCCTTGAAGAACGCGTGCGTCACCATGTGGAAGATGGCCGCCACGTACGCCCCCGTGCCGACGGCGAGGAACATGTAGCCGAGTTGGCTCACCGTCGAGTAGGCGAGGACCTTCTTGATGTCGTTCTGGGCGACGGCGATCGTGGCCGCGAACAGCGCCGTGATCACGCCGACCCAGGCGATGATCTCGGGCGCCCAGTCCGAGGCGTGCTCGAGCACCGGGTTGACGCGGGTCATGAGGAACACACCGGCCGTCACCATCGTCGCCGCGTGGATCAGTGCCGACACCGGCGTCGGGCCCTCCATCGCGTCGGGAAGCCACAGGTACAGCGGGAGCTGGGCGCTCTTGCCGACCGCGCCGACGAACAGCAACAACGCGATCGCGGTCGCCGTCGTACGCGCCAGCGTGCCCTGCTCCGAGGCCTCGTTGAGAACCGAGAAGCTCACTGAGCCGAGCGCCTGGAAGGCGAGGAACATGGCGACCATGAAGCCCCAGTCGCCGACGCGGTTGGTGACGAATGCCTTCTTGCCGGCGGTTGCGGCCGAGTCGCGCGTGTGCCAGAACGCGATGAGGAGGTAGGAGCACGTGCCGACGCCCTCCCAGCCGAGGAACGTGACGAGCAGGTTCTCGCCGAGCACGAGGACGACCATCGAGAGCACGAACAGGTTCATGTACAAGAAGAACTTCGAGAACTTCGGATCGCCGTGCATGTACCCGATCGCGAACAGGTGGATCAGCGCCCCGACGCCGGTGACGAACAGGCACATCGTGATGCTGAGCGGATCGGCGAGGAACGCCATGTCGACCTGCAGCGACGACACCGGGACCCACGAGAACAACGTCTCGGTGTGGGTGCGCTCGGCCTCGTCGAGCGACAGCAGATCGATGTAGGCGCCCACCGAGACCACGAACGAGGCCGCGACCATGATCGTGGCGAGCACCCCCGATCCGGGCTGGCCTAGCCGCCGGCCGAACAGCAGGATCAGCACGAACCCGGCGAGCGGGAACGCGGGGATCAGCCAGATCACGTCGAGCATCGTTCCCCCGTCACCCCTTCATCTCGGCGAGGTCGTCGGCCGTCGCTCCCGGCCGGCGGCGCAGGATCGACACGATGATGCCGAGGCCGACGACGACCTCGGCCGCCGCCACGACGAGGACGAAGAACACCGACGTCTGACCCTTGATGTCGCCGGTCTGCATCGCGAACGCGACGAACGTCAAGTTGGCGGCGTTGAGCATCAACTCGATGCACATGAACATCACGAGCGGGTTGCGGCGCACCAGCAAGCCCGTGGCGCCGATGCCGAACAGCGCCGCCGCCAACAGCAGGTACCACGTGCTCGTGGGCACGTAGGCGGCGATCATGTCTCGTCCCCGTCGGTCGACGTGGTGGTGGTCTGGGGGACCGTCGTGCGCGTCATCACGACCGTGCCCGCCACGGCGACGATGAGCAACACCGACGTCAGCTCGAACGCGAAGACGTGATCCTGGAACAGGCTGCGCGCCAGCAGGCGGATGTTCGAGTCGCCCGAGACCTCGAGCGCGTCCTCACGAGCAACGGTGTCCTTGGCACGCAGGATCGCGGCCGCGACCAACCCGATCGTGCCGACACCGACTACGACCGCCAACGGTCGCTGGATCGGGAACGGCTCGATCTGGAGGTCGTCGGCCCGGTCGACTCCGAGCAGCATGATCACGAACAGGAACAGCACGACGATCGCACCCGCGTAGAC
>DASUEW010000229.1:0-2634 GCA_036274875.1 Ilumatobacteraceae bacterium | reverse complement strand
CGACACGGCGTCCGGCTCGACGTCGGCGACCACCACCCGCGCACCCTCGTCGGCGAACAGGTGCGCCGTCGCGCGGCCCATCCCACTCGCCGCGCCGGTGATGATCGCCCGCCTGCCCGCGACCGAGCGTGACAGCGCGCTGAGCTTCCCGCCCGTCACGGCCGGATCTCGTAGAACGCGTTCACCGCGTGGTCGACGTCGAGCTTGCGGAACCGGGTGAAGCCCGCCTCCCGCGCCATCGCCTCGGCCTTCGTCACCGACAGCCCGAGCGTGCCGAGCCCGGCGCCGCCTGGCTCCGACAGCGCCGACGACATGCACGACAGCACGCTGATCCCGTACATCAGGGCGGCCATCGGGTTCTTCTCGACGTTCTGGGCGAACGTGTCTCTGGCCTTGATGTCGACGAGCAGCCACGAGCCGTCGTGAGCGACGGCCTGACGGATGGCGTGCATCATCCCTTGCGGATCGGTCATGTCGTGGATGCAGTCGAACGTCGTGATGAGGTCGACGGTGTGGTTCGACGGCAACGGCTGCTGGCGAGGGTCGTGGAAGTGGGCGTTGGTCGCGTTGGCCTCGGTCCGCTTCTGCTCGGCCCGCCCGAGCGCGTACCGCGAGATGTCGTAGCCGTGGAACTGGCTGTTCGGGTAGGCGCCCGCCATCAGCAGCACCGCGCCGCCGGCGCCGCAGCCGACGTCGGCCGCGGTCGCTCCGGCGGTCAGCTTGTCGACCACGCCGTCGAGCGCCGGGAGGACCACCGGGAGCAGGAACGCCCGGTTCCAGGGCTCGAAGCTGCGCTCGATCCCCACCGCACCCTCCGGGCCGTGGCTGTCGTAGTCGTGGCCGACTCCGGTGCGGAAGCTCTCGGGCATCTCCTCCAGGGTTCGCATCGTCTGCGGGAGGCGGTGGAACATCCCCATCCCGAACGCCGGGTGGGAAGGGGTGGCCAGCACAGCCGCGCCCTCGGCCGACAGCGTGAACGTCACCGGGTCGGCGTCGGCATCGGCCACCACGATCCGCGCCGCGGCCTGGTTGTAGGCCCACTCCCTCACCCACCGCTCGTCGAGCTCGGCCTCGTCGGCCAGTTGCGCCGACGTCAGCGGACGGTCGGCATCGGCAAGCACCCGGTACAGACCGAGCCGGTCACCGAGGTGGATCATCCCGGCCGTGACCGCGCCCTCCAGCTTGGAGAACACCTGGAACGCGTAGAGCTTGATCAGTTCCGGATCGGCCGCTTCGGCATCGGGCATCGTCACCGAAGCTACTCGCGGGTCAGTGCGTACGGTCGCTGCGCGGAAGGTGCTCGACATCGGACAGCTTGAACAGGCTGAACGTGAACCCTTCGTGCACCGGCAGCGCGACGAGACGACTGACCGACGCGTGACCGAGCACGAAGCGATCCCACTCCCACGGCGTCGGCTCGAGCCCCAGCATGTGGCAGATCACGACCGAGTTGGTGCCGGCATGGGCGATGAGCGCGATTCGCGCGTCCGGCTCCTCGATCTGCCACACCGGCAGGTCGTGCTCGACCCGGTGGATGCCGCGCTCGGCGAGGAACAGTGAGGCCCCAAGTCGGATCCGGTCGGTGAAGTCGCGCACGGACTCACCGCCCTCCAGCCCCTCCCAACGCCCCTCGACCGGCCGTTCGCGCATCTCGCGATACGCCTGCTCGGCGCGCTCCGCGGGGGTGCCGTGCCAGCCCGGGTCGCGGATCTCCTCGAGCCACGGGTCGACCTCCTCGTCGCGGCCGAGCGCATCGAGAACCGGCGCCGCGGTCTGGCGGGCGCGGGCGAGCGGGGACACCAGGACCTCGTCGAAGTTCTCGTCGTTCATCGCCGCCCCGAGGTGCTTGGCCTGGCGGTGGCCGAGTGGGGTCAGCGGTGGGTCGACGACGTTGAGGCCGTCACGCACCCATTCGGGCTGCGCGTGGCGGACGAGGACGATCTCCATGGCCCTGCATGGTACGGACGAGAGGCTTTCTGCAGGTGATGGGGATACATTCACCCGCAGTGAGCGCAGCGGGTGGATCGGGTCCCACGACGCCTGGCCCGCGCAATCCAGGCTGGTTCAGCGATCCGGCTGGGCGGTTCGAGTACCGCTACCACAACGGGACCGTGTGGACGTCCGACGTCGCTTCGCACGGTCAGCGCTACGTCGATCCGATGGCGCCTGGTGGTGGGCCGCCGATCCCCCATTCGCAGCCGCCCGGTTACGGCGCCGGTACCGACAACGAGGGCAGCCGCAATGGCATCGCCCTCGCCGCGATGGTCTGCGGAATCGTCTCGGTGGCCCTCGGCTGGATCCCTGTGTTGTTCGTGATCGGTGCGGTGCTCGCGGTGCTGGCGATCATCTTCGGCATCATCGGAATCGGTCGAGCCCGTCCGAGCGGTCGCCGAAAGGGGTTCGCGATCACCGGTCTCGTCACCGGTTCGGCCGGTGTGTTGGTGGCGGTCGGCGGTCTCGTGCTCACGATCGTCGTGTTCCGGGCGATCGACCGCTACGAGAACCCACCGGACTCGACGGCCACGATCGCGTCGTGCGTCGTCGAGGATGGACGCGCTCGCGCCGAGGGCGAGCTTCGAAACGACGGCTCCCGATCGAGCCGGTTCACCGTCCACGTCGAGTTCCGAGGCGTGC
>DASUEW010000228.1:0-3961 GCA_036274875.1 Ilumatobacteraceae bacterium | reverse complement strand
GCCACGGTGATGAGGGACTGGGAACTGCGGGTCGACGACGTCGCCGACCCGGTGCCGGGCCCGGGGCAGGTGCTGACGAAGGTGCTGGCGTGCGGGATCTGTGGAAGCGACCTGCACATGCTGAAGCACGGCGCCGAGCTGCGCCGGCTGTCGGAGGAGCTGGAAGCCGAGCTGCCGCCCGACCCGATGCGTCCGATCCCGTTCGAGCCGAGTGCCGACACCGTGATGGGGCACGAGTTCTGCTGCGAGGTCGTCGAGCTCGGGCCAGACGTGAGCAACCTCACGACCGGGCAGGTCGTGGTCGGCATGCCGGCCGTGTTCGACGCCGACGGCATCCACGCGGTCGGGTACTCAAGCCGCTACCCCGGCGGCTACGCCGAACTGCTGGTGCTCAGCGAGCTGCTGGCGATCCCGGTCCCCGACGGCGTGCCGGCCCCGCTGGCAGCGATGACCGAGCCACTTGCGGTCGGGGTCCACGCCGTGAACAAGAGCCGAATCACCGAGCGAGACGCGGCCATCGTGCTGGGGCTGGGGCCGGTCGGGCTGGCCTGTGTCGCCGAGCTCAAGATGCGTGGCATCGGCCCCGTCATCGGTGCCGACTTCTCCTCGCGGCGGCGGAGCCTCGCCGAGCACCTCGGGTGCGACGTCGTCGTCGACCCCCGTGACGAGCCGGTCATCGACGCCTGGCGGCGGGTCGACGGTGCCCGCCCGCTGGTGATCTTCGAAGCCGTCGGTGTGCCCGGCATGATCGAGCAAGCCATGCGGATGGCGCCCAAGGACGCCCGCATCCTCGTCGTCGGCGTGTGCATGCAGGAGGATCGGATCCATCCGATGTTGGGCATCGGTCGCGAGCTCAACATCCAGTTCGCGCTTGCCTACGAGCCGCACGAGTTCGCGGCAGCGCTCGGCTCGATCGCCGAGGGAGCGATCGACCTCGCTCCCCTCATCACCGGCACGGTCGACATCGATGGCGTGCCGGCGGCGTTCGATGATCTCGCCGATCCCCAATGTCACGCCAAGATCATGGTGGAACCCCACTGAACGAGGCGCCTGCCCACGATGAGTGACGGCGCCGGGCCGACCGGATCGGCGGGACCGCGGCCCGCCTAGTGTGACCGCCGTGGCCGATACCTTCCCGCGCCAGTACGCGCGCACTCAACGTCTCACTCTCGGAGTTCCCCGCGACGTGAGCGTGTCGTCCGACGGCCGGCGGATCATCTTCCTGCGCAGCCGCGGCGGCGACGACCCGGTCAACTGCCTGTGGGTCACCGACGCCAGGACCGACGACGAGCGAATCGTCGCCGATCCACGCGACCTGCTCGCCGTTGACGGTCCCTCCACGAGCGACGACGTCCCCGCCGCGGAGCGAGACCGGCGCGAGCGCGCTCGCGAGACTGCCTCGGGCATCACGGCGTACGCCACCGACGCGAACGGAACGGTCGCCGCGTTCGCGCTCGCTGGCAGGCTGTTCGTGGCTGGCCTCGTCTCTTGTGTCGCCCGGCCGCTCGAAGTCGCCGGGCCGGTCTTCGACCCGCGCCCCGATCCGACCGCGCGCCGCGTCGCGTATGTGAGCGGGCGGCTCCTGTGCATCGGTGAGCTCGACGGCAGTTGGTGGGTGCTCGCAGGAGGGGACCTCGACGAACCCGAGACGATCTCGTGGGGGAGCGCCGAGTTCGTCGCGGCCGAGGAGATGGACCGCTTGCGCGGCTATTGGTGGAGCCCCGACGGCGACGCGATCGCGGTGTGCCGAGTCGACACCGCTCCGGTCCAGCGCTGGTACATCGCTGATCCGGCCGACCCGGCCGCCGAGCCGGCACAGATCGCCTACCCGGCCGCCGGAACGGACAACGCCGACGTCAGCCTGCATGTCTTCCCGATCGACCACAGCGAGCCGATCGACGTCGAATGGGACCGTCATGCGTTCCCGTACCTCGCCGACGTGCACTGGTCGGCTGCCGGGCTGATCGCCACCGTGCAGTCACGCGACCAGCGTTCGATCGAGGTCATCGCGATCGATCCCAAGTCCGGCGAGACGACAGTGCTGTTCGTCGATCACGACGAGGCCTGGGTCGAGCTGGTGCCCGGATCTCCGCGCCTGCTCGCCGACGGCCGGCTCGTCGGCTGCGCCGACCGCGACGGTGCCCGGCGACTGCTCGTCGACGGTCAGCCGGTCACGCCACCTGATCTGCAGGTACGTGAGATCGTCGCGACCGGCGACGACGACGTGACGATCACCGCCAATCCGATCGACGACGCCACCGTGCAACACGTCTGGCGCTGGAGCGCCGATGGTCTCGAGCCGGTCGCCGACGGCCCCGGCGTGCACTCCGCCGCCGTCGGTGGCTCCACCACCGTCGTGCGCAGCACGAACCTCGGCGAGCCCGGCGTGAGGTACCTACTGCCGTCGGGCGTCACCCTTGCGTCGTTCGCCGAGCACGCGCTCGTCACACCGAACGTGCGACTCCTCTCGTCGGTGGGCCGCACCACGGCGACCGCCGTGCTGGTGCCCCACGATCACGACGGCTCGCCGCTCCCCGTGCTCATGGATCCGTACGGCGGGCCGCACGCCCAGCGCGTCGTGCAGTCGTACAACGCGTTTCTCAGCTCCCAGTGGTTCGCCGACCAAGGATTCGCCGTCGTCATCGTCGACGGCCGCGGCACACCAGGCCGCGGTTCCGAGCACGAACGCGCCGTGCATGGCGACCTCGCCAGCGCCGTGCTCGAGGACCAGATCGACGGTCTCTACCAGGCCGCCGACGAGCTCGGTTTTCTCGACCTCGACCGAGTCGGCATCCGCGGCTGGAGCTTTGGCGGTTACCTCGCCGCGCTCGCGGTCCTCGAGCGCCCTGACGTCTTCCATGCCGCGGTCGCCGGCGCACCCGCCGCCGAGTGGCGCCTGTACGACACGTTCTACACCGAGCGCTACCTCGGCAATCCCGTTGAAAATGCCGACGCCTACGACTCCAGCTCGCTGCTCCCCCTCGCCGATCGGCTGAGCCGGCCGTTGCTGCTGATCCACGGCCTCGCCGACGACAACGTGGTGGCCGCCCACACGCTGCAGCTGTCTGCGGCGTTGCTGGCGGCCGGCAAACCGCACGAGGTGCTGCCCCTCGTCGGCATGACCCACATGGCGAACGACGAGGTCGTGGCCGAGAACCTCCTGTTGCACCAACTCGAGTTCCTGCGGCGATCGCTCGGCCTGGCGGCCGTGCGAGCTGAGGTCTCGTCATGAACGACCGGCTGAGCCGGCTCTACCACGGCGTCGCGGTGCACGCCACGGCCGACCTCGAGCACATGGCGGCACTCGAGCTGCTGGTGCTCGTCATGCTCGCCGACCGGCATGTCGATCAGGACGAGGTCGACACGATCCGGTCGATCAGCGAAGACTGGCGCGGCGGGGCGTTCTCGTTCGAGCAGTACCTCGGTCCGGCGGTCGCACGCGTCCGCGAGGCGGTCGAGCACGATGGCGTGACCGAGTTGCTCGACGACATCGACCGCCGGATCTCGAGCCGGATCCTGCGTCGCGCCTTGTTCTCGGCGGCGCGTGAGGTGGCGGGAATCGACGAGGACGTCACGCTCGACGAGGGATCGATCCTCGCCGACATCGCCGTTCGCTTCGGCTGAGAGTGGTTGAGCCAAGCGAGGCTGGGGGAACGGTCACGGTCCGACGGCGGGAAACGCGGCGACCAACGCGTCGGCGATCACATGGGACCGCCACGCCCAACCACCGCTCGTGTAGTGGATGCCGTCGGAGACGAACCACTCGTCGATCGCGACGTCGCTCCAGTGGAGCAAGTGCAACATCGGGAACCGCATCGCGGCCTCGTCGAGCACCTCGTTCCAGGTCTGCATGTTGGTGTCGGCGTACGGTCCTTCGTCGAGGCGCGTCGTCGCGTCGACCCACAGCACGGGGTCGGATCCGAACAGGAACATCATCCGGTCGAGTCGTGTGCGCAGATCA
>DASUEW010000227.1:0-2269 GCA_036274875.1 Ilumatobacteraceae bacterium | reverse complement strand
GGCGGGGTCGTCGACCGTGGTAAGGGCCAGGCGCTGCTCCGGACGCTCGGCCGAGTCGAGGCGGCCGAGGGCTTCAACGACATCGTCATCGCTACGAAGGACGGTACGCCGATCCGGGTGTCGGACATCGGCTACGCGGAGGACTCGTTCGAGCGGCCGACCAGCGCGGTATGGCTCGGCAGGGAGCCGGCGGTCATGATCGACATCCGCCGGGCCATCGGCGAGAACACGGTCACCGTCATCGAAGGCGTCAAGGCCAGGCTCGACGTTGTCCGGCGCACGCTGCCGGCGTCAGTCACCCTCACCACCGTTCGCGACGACTCACGTTTCATCTACGACTCGGTCGCGTCGCTCGAGGAGCATCTGCTGTTCGGCAGCCTGTTCGCTGCCATCGTCGTCATACTGTTCATCCGCAACATCCGCGCGGTCATCATCTCGTCGCTCGCCATCCCCGCCTCGATCATTGCCTCGTTCACGCTGATGCGGGTGATGGGGTTCTCGCTCAACAACATGACGTTGCTGGCGATCACACTGTCGGTCGGCATTGTCATCGACGACGCGATCGTCGTACTGGAGAACATCTTCCGGCACATCGAGGAGAAGGGCTCGACGCCGTTCCAGGCGGCGATCGAGGGCACCCGCGAAGTCGCGCTGCCGGTCATGGCGACGACCCTCTCCCTGGTCGTCATCTTTCTGCCGATCGCGTTCATGGACGGGTACGCCAAGCGCTTCATCAACCCGTTTGGCTGGACGATGGCGTTTGCCATCCTGGTCTCGATGCTGGTCAGCTTCACGCTGACGCCGATGCTGAGCTCGCGGTTCATCAAGGTGTCCGACGTCGAGGCCGACCACGAGGCCCAGGAACGCGGCGTCCTGCACCGGATCGAACAGTGGTACGCCCGCAGCGTCGCGTGGGCGCTCGATCACCCGTGGTCGATCCTCACGGTGTCGGCCGTGGTCTGCCTGCTGACCATCCCGCTCAATCGCATGGTCGGCCGCGAGTTCGTGCCGAACGAGGACATGGGCGAGTGGACCGTCCATGCGGACGCGCCCGAAGGCAGCTCGCTCGAGGGCACGTCCGAGATCGCGTTTGCGGTGCTCCGGGAGCTCGAAGGCATCGAAGGCGTCGCCCAGATCGAGCCGTCGATCGGCATCTCCGGCGCGGGCAACGGCCCGACCCACATCCACTTCCTCTGCCAGGCGCTGCCGATCGATCAGCGCACAGCCACGCAGGCGCAGATGATTGCCGAGATGCGCCGACGGCTCGCGGCGCACCCGAGCTACAGGTCCTCGATCACCGCGCGGAACGCGCTCGGCAGCGGCGAAGGCGCCGGCGGGTTCGCCATTTCGGCCAACATCCTCGGTCCCGATCTAGACGACATCGCGACCTATTCGCTGCGGGCCCTGGCTGAAGCCCAGAAGCTGCCCAGCCTGACCGAGGCACGGATCAGCCTGAGCGTGTCGAACCCGGAAGTTCACGTGGCGGTCGACCGCCGCCGCGCCGCGGATCTCGGCGTGCGCATGGCCGCGATCGGCAACACCCTCCGGCTGGCCGTATCCGGCGACGACGAGATCTCGTTCTTTAAGGACGGACGCGAGCAGTACCCGGTGAAGATTCGCGTCCTCGAGAACCAGCGGCGGGACGTCGAGGACATCGGCCGGCTGACCGTGCCGGGTACCAATGGCCCGGTGCAGATCGTCAACCTCGGCACTGTCGATCGCGGCCTCGGCCCGAGTGCGTTGCAGCGCTCGAACCGGCAGTTCACCGTCAACCTGACCGCCGACGTCGCGCCCGGGCACGCGCTCGACGCCGCCTCCAGCGACGTTCGCGGCATGCTGGCCGGCCTCGAGATGCCGCCGACCATGTCATTCCGCCTGCAGGGGCAGTCGAAGATCCTCGACGAGACCGCCGCCAACCTGATCCTGGCCATCTCGCTGGCAATGATCTTCGTCTACATGGTGCTGGCAGCGCAGTTCGAGAGCTTCCTGCAGCCAATCGTGATCATGCTGGTGATGCCGATTGCAGTACCCTTCGCACTGTTTACGCTCTGGGTGACCGGCCGCACGCTCAACCTGTGGAGCGCGCTCGGCATGCTGCTGCTCCTCGGCATTGTCAAGAAGAACTCGATTCTGCAGGTGGACTACGCCAACCATCTTCGCGCGCAGGGCCTGCCGCTGCGCGAGGCGGTCATTCAGGCCTGCCGAACCCGGCTGCGCCCGATCCTGATGACGACCACGGCCATCATCGCTGGCCTGATCCCGACCGCGC
>DASUEW010000226.1:0-2064 GCA_036274875.1 Ilumatobacteraceae bacterium | reverse complement strand
AGCTCGGATGGCAGTACGGCTATCCCGGCGCCGTCGCCGTGATCCTCGTCGCCTGCTTCGCCCTCTACCGCAACTTCAAGCACCGCGGCTGGCTCTGACCCCAACCCGACGGTTCTGTCTGCTTCAGACGGCGCGTGGCTGCGTTTGGAGCAGACAGGTCGGGAAGTCGTGCGACTACGGTCGGGCTGGATATGACGTCGACGCTGCCGCCCTTCCTCCATCCCTTCTCCAAGCCGACGCGCCAACAGTTCATCTCGATCGCCCGAGGTGAGGGGGCGGTGCTCTGGGACCGTGATGGCAACGAGTACATCGACGCGATGGCGAGCCTGTGGTACTGCGCCGTCGGGCACGGCCGGCGCGAGATCGCCGACGCGGTCGCCGACCAGATCGGGACGCTCGAGGCCTACTCGTGCTTCGATCCGTTCACCAACGAACCGGCCGACCGGCTCGCCGAGAAGCTCGTGACGTTGACCGCGATCCCCGACGCCCGTGTGTTCTTCTGCGGATCGGGCTCGGAGGCTGTCGACACGGCGATGAAGCTGGCCCGCCTCGCCCACGTCATGGCCGGTCACCCGGAGCGGACGCTGATCGTCAGCCGCGCGCGCGGTTACCACGGCACCAACTTCGGCGGCACGAGCGCGCAGGGCATCGCGCCGAACCGCGAGGGCTGGGGGCCACTGGTCCCCGACGTGTTGCAGGTGCCGGGCGACGACGTCGAGGCGCTGTCGGTGCTGATGACCGAACGCGGTGACGAGGTCGCGGCCGTGCTCACCGAACCCGTGCAGGGTGCCGGCGGCGTGTTCCCCCCGACGGAGGGTTACCTCAACGACGTCCGCCGGCTGTGCGACCAGCACGGCGCGCTGCTGATCTTCGACGAGGTGATCACCGGCTTCGGACGTCTCGGCACGTGGTTCGCCGCCCAGCGGTACGGCGTCACGCCCGACCTGACGACGTTCGCCAAGGCCGTGACGTCGGGGTACCAGCCACTCGGCGGCGTGTTCGTCGGCGCCGCCGTGCGCCAGGCCCTCGAGTCCGACCCGGCGTTCTTCCTCCGTCACGGCTACACGTACTCGGGGCACACGTCGGCGTGCGCCGCCGGCCTCGTCAACCTCGACATCATCGAGCGGGAGGGGCTGATCGACGACGCGAAGCGGATGGGCGCCCGTCTCGGCGACGGGCTCGCGGCGTTGGCGGCCGACGGCGTGATCGACCACGTCCGTGGCGACGGAGCGGTGTGGGCGACCGGGCTGCGACCCGATCAGGACGCGATGCAGGTGCGCGACCGGATGCTGGAGCTCGGCGTGATCACCCGCGCCATCGGCACCGACACGTGCACGTTCTGCCCGCCGTTCGTCACCACCGACGCCCAGGTCGACCGCATCGTCGACGCCGTCGCCGCCGCCTGCGCCTGACGAAATCCCCGAACTGTCTGCTTCAAACGAAGCCACGCGCCATCTGAAGCAGACAGAACCGGGTTTTCTAGGTGGACCAGGCGGTGACGAGGGCGCGGATGCCGGCGGCGAGACGATCGGCGAACTCGTCGTCGCGGGTGGGGTCGCCCGAGTCGAGCCAGGCGCACACACCGTCGTACAGGTGGGCGACGACGCTGATCGCCGCCCAGCGCCGGAAGTCGCGGTCGTGGAGGTACGGATGGATGACGGCTTCGGCGAACTCCGCAGACACCTCGCGGAACGCCTGCGCCTCGGCCATGAACGTCGGCTCGTGCGAGGCATGGCGCCACAACAGCCGGAACGCGTCGGGCTGCTCGCGCGCGATCCGCAGCAGGACTCCTGCGATCCCGCTGCGTTGACCGTCGCCGGATCGCAGCTCGGGCGACACCTCGTCGCGCAACCGGTCCGTCACCGAGTCGAGCACGGCGCGGTACAGATCCTCCTTGGTGGCGAAGATCCGGTACACGATGAGCCGGGTCACGCCGGCGGCCTTGGCGACATCCTCCATCGATGTCTTGTCGTAACCGCCGGACAAGAACGCTGACGCAGCGGCCCGGATCAGCTGCTCGCGTCGAGCTGCCCGGGGCAGGCGGACGGTCGCGTGGCTCCGCGT
>DASUEW010000225.1:0-3859 GCA_036274875.1 Ilumatobacteraceae bacterium | reverse complement strand
CGGCTTGCCGCTCGACGGTCCCGATCCCGAGTGTGTCAGTGGCCACGGTGAGCTCGCCCTCGTCGGTGCCGTCGCCGCGCCGCGACCGGCGATGGACCATTCCAGGCCGCAACGGTCGCAACCGGTCACGTTCTTGCGGAGCTAGCCGTGTGGGTGGCGCTGCTCCCGGCGGCGTACCTGCTCGGAACGTTCCCGAGCGCGGCGCTCGTCGCCCGCGCCAGCGGCGTCGACATCGCATCGGTCGGGTCAGGGAACCCGGGTGCCTCGAACGTCACCCGTGCGCTCGGATGGCGCAAGGGCGTCTGGGTGTTCGTGCTCGACGCGCTGAAAGGAGCCGTCGCCGCCGGCTTGGGCCTGCTCGTCGACGGCCGGTCGGCCGGGTACTGGCTGGGCGCGGCCGCCATCGTCGGTCACGTGTTCCCCGTCATCCGCCACATCCGCGGGGGCAAGGGTGTCGCAACGGGTGGTGGCGTCATGGCCGTGCTGCACCCGATCGTCGCCATCGCGCTCATGGTGGTGTGGGTCGCCGTCTCGCGCCTGACGGCCAAGGCCTCGATCGCGTCGATCGCGGTCGTCGCCCTGCTTCCCGTCGGCGTCGCAGTCACCGGCGCGCCGAGTTGGGAGATCGCGGCATCGGTCGGCCTGTGCGCGCTGGTCATGGCGCGCCATCTCGGCAACATCAGACGGCTCGTGACACGGAAGGAACCGAAGCTGTCGTCGTCGACCTGACGCGACGGCGAGACTGGCGGCGATGCGACTGCTCGACCCGGTGACGTTCGGAACGCGCACCGCGCCCAACCGTGTGATGTTCGGCCCACACGTCACGAACCTCGGCGACGACGACCGGCGCCTGAGCAACCGTCACGTCGCGTACTACGCGCGGCGCGCCAGCGGTGGGTGCGGCACGATCGTGATCGAGGGCGCCAGCGCGCACGAGTCGGACTGGCCGTACGAGCGGGCGCCGCTCGCCGAGCGGTGCCGCGACGGCTGGGCGTCGATCGTCGCCGCCTGCCATCCGCACGGCGCGCTCGTCATCGCTTCGCTCGACCACGCCGGAGGCCAAGGCTCGTCGGCGTACCACCAACGTCCGCTGTGGGCGCCGTCGCGCGTCCCCGAGGTCAACACGCGCGAGGTCCCGAAGTGGATGGAGGCCGGCGACGTCGCGGCCGTCGTCGACGGGTTCGCGAATGCCGCCAAGCTGGCCACTGATGCGGGCTGCGACGGTGTCGAGATCAACGCCGGACAGCACAGCCTCGTCCGCCAGTTCCTCAGCGGGCTCACGAACCAGCGCGACGACGAGTGGGGGCGCGACCGCAACCTGTTCGCACGACAGGTGATCGAGGCGGTCCGAGCGAGCGCCCCCGATCGCGTCGTGGGCCTGCGGCTGTCGTGCGACGAGCTCGCCCCGTGGGCGGGCATCACGCCCGATCAGGCCCCGGCCATCGCCACGGACCTCGCCGCATCCGGCATCGACTACATCGTCGTCGCGCGCGGCTCGATCTACTCCTCCGAGAAGACCCGACCCGACTTCCACGAACCGACGGGGTTCAACATCGAACTGTGCCGCGCGATCCGGGCCGCCACGATCCGAGCTGGGGTCGATGTGCCAGTCGTCCTGCAGGGTTCGGTCGTCGACATCGGCCAGGCCGAGTGGGCGCTCGGTGGTGACGACATCGACGACGCAGCCGTCTGTGACGCGGTCGAGATGACGCGCGCCCAGATCGCCGACCCGGATCTGGTGTCGAAGGCGGCGCGCGGTGCCGAAGCCGAGATCAGGCCGTGTACGAGGTGCAACCAGATGTGCCAGGTCCGCGACGTGCGCAACCCGATCGTCACGTGCATCGGTGAGCCGACGAGCGGGCGCGAGACCGAGGACCCCGACTGGTATGCGCCCGCGGCCGTCGCGAGGCGCATCGTCGTGCTCGGCGGTGGTCCGGCCGGGCTGGAGACCGCCCGTGTGGCGGCCGAGCGCGGGCACCACGTCGAGCTCGTGGAGCGATCGTCGCGACTCGGTGGGCTCACCGCCGTCGCCGGTCCGAACCACCCGCTCGTCGAATGGTTGGAGCGCGAGACGGCACGGCTCGGCGTCAGCATCCGCCTCGGTGAGGAACTGGTCGCGGCGGAGCACGCGGACGTCGTCGTGCAATGCACCGGCTCGCGACCCGGAACACGTGCCTACGAGATCGACGCCGATGCGAACGTGATCGACATCGCCGACGTCCGAAGCGGGACCGCACCGCTGCCGGCCACGGGCGATGTCGTCGTCTTCGACCCGATCGGCGGGCCGATCGCGATCGCCCTTGCCGAGGAGCTCGGATCGCGTGCGATCCTCGTGACCCAGGACCACATCGCCGCCAACGAGCTCTCCCGGTCGGGCGACCTGGCGCCGGCGAACGTCCGCCTCGCCCAGTCGCGGGTGCGGATCGAGCGGCGCTCCCTTCTGCGCTCCGTACACGCCGGTTCCGTCGACGTCGAGGACCGCTTCAGCGGCCAGCACCGGTCGATCGACTGCGTCGCCGTCGTCGACTGCGGCTTCCGTCTCCCCGACGATCCGATCGCGGCGGCCGATCATCGCGCCGGCGACTGCGTGGCGCCGCGCACCGTCTATGAGGCGATCCTCGAAGCTCGCTGCGTCGCGCTGTCGATCTAACCGCTGGGCGGCCGTGACCGAGAACAAGGAGGTCGGTGGGAGATCTGGCCGAGCGGGCAGGATGAGCGTCGTGGCTGCGTCCTCACCGGTTGCGACATCCCGTCGGGTCGTCGTCGGCATCGCGGTGTCGGTCGTTCCTGTGGCCAGCCTGGCCTGGCTGGCAACACGCAACAGCGTGCACCTGCTGTCATCGTGTGACACCCGGGACGACAGATGTTTCACCGCAGAGGAGGTGTTCATCGTCGCCGTCGCGCTTGGCATCGTCGCCGTCGCGACCGCCGGTGTGTGTCACTTGATCACGATGCGGCGCGCACCGCAACTCGGTCGGGGACTTGTCATCGCCGTGGCCGCGGCCTGGGCGATCATCGCAGTGCTGCTCTGCGTGGGTTGAGTTGGACGTCAACGACGATGATGTGACGCGTGGTGGAGCCGTGGGTGGCCGAGGCGCTGCGTGACGCTCGGGTCGCGCGGCTCGGGACGCTCGGAACGGACGGCGCCGTGCGGCTGGTCCCGATCTGCTTCGCCGTCGTCGGCGACCACGTCGTCAGCGCCGTCGACCACAAGCCGAAGCGCACGGGGCAGCTGCGGCGCCTCGACGACATGGTCGCGAGCGGCATGGCGACCGTCCTGGTCGATCACTACGACGACGACTGGTCGCGGCTGTGGTGGGTGCGCATCCGCGGTCGGGCGACGGTCCACGATCCGGGTGACCGGTCCGCCGCACCGGCCCTCGCCGCGCTTGTCGCCAAGTACACCCAGTACCGCGACCATCCGCCGGCCGGATCCGTGTACCGGATCGCGATCGACGAGATCCGGTCGTGGCGCTACACGCGGGCCTGAAGGAGTTCAGAGGCCGTCGGCGGCCTCCGCCGCGGTCTCGATGACCGGCAGCACGTCGTCTGCGGCCGGGGGCGGCATCACGACCAGGCGATCGACACCGAGATCGGCGAACGCGCCTGCCGCCTCGCGGGTCAGCCGGCCGCGCGGTGTCACCGTGATCTCGAGTTCGCCGAGCCCGGCAGGACGTTCGACGCGTGCTCGCACCTCACCCAATGCGGCGAGGTGCTCGGCCGCGATCTCCGGTGTCAGCGCGAAGCCGTACCAGCCATGCGCGCGCGTGACGGCACGCCGATACGCCGCATTGGTGTGACCGCCCACCACGATCGGGATCGGTCGCTGCACCGGCCGCGGGTAGGCGTCGATGCCGGC
>DASUEW010000224.1:0-2669 GCA_036274875.1 Ilumatobacteraceae bacterium | reverse complement strand
GCGTGCAGCACCTCGGCGAGCTTGTGGCTGACGAGCGCGACAGCGCGCCGCTCGCGCGCGATCACCTCGCGCAGCGTGATGAACAGCTGCTCACTCTCGGCCGGGGTGAGCACCGATGTCGGCTCGTCGAGGATCAGGATGGCCGGGTCGCGGCGGAGGCACTTGATGAGCTCGACGCGCTGGCGCAACCCGGCCGACAGACCGCCGACGTGCCGGTCGGGATCGATGGCGAGGCCGTAGTGCTCGGCGGTCTCGGCCACCTGCTGGCGGGCACGGCGGCGGTCGAGGCGGGCATGGTCGCCGAGCAACACGTTCTCCCACACCGTGAGGGAGTCGACGAGGCTCAGATGCTGGTGGACCATGCCGATGCCGAGGTCGGCGGCGGTCTGCGGGTCGTGGATCACGGTCTCCCGGCCGGCGAGCGTGATGGTGCCGTGGTCGGGTTGGACGAGCCCGATCAGGATCTTCATCAGCGTCGTCTTGCCGGCGCCGTTCTCGCCGAGGATCCCGTGGATCTGGCCGGCGTGCAGTTGCAGGTCGATCTCGTCGCACGCCACGACCGGGCCGTAGTGCTTGGAGATCGATGCGAGGTCGACAGCTGGGGTGGGCGCGGCGGCACCCACCCCCTCTATCGCTGTCGTCGTGACGGACAAGCTCAGCCGCCCGAGTACGCCTGACCCTTGATCGCACCGAATTCGTCGACGAAATCGCCGGCGGCGATCTGGGCGTAGAGGTCCTCCATCGCAGTCGCCTGTTCCGGCGTCGGGTCGCAGATCTCGGCGCCCGGCTGCGGGTCGACACCGACGCGGAACACGCGCACGTCGCCCTCGTGGAAGGTGCCGTCGGCGATCTCCTGGAGGATCGAGTCGATGTAGTCGCCGCCGTCGAACTTGACCTGGATCTGGTAGTCGAGGTCGGTGCGCTCGCACGCCGTCGACGATCCGGCCGACATCGTGATGAGGCCCTGCTCGTTGGCGATCTTCACGAGCGGCTCGTGGGCGCCGCCGAGGTACGGGTACACGGCGTCGGCGCCGTTCGTGATCGCGCCGTTCAGCGCTTCGGTCGCGCCTGCGGTGTTGTCGAAGTCGAACGGGAACGCCCCGGTCGGTGTGTACGTCATCGTGTAGCTCTCGTCGACCGCCTTCAGCCCGAGCTCGTAGGCCATGTAGGCCTCCTTCTCGAAGTTCAGGTCGCAGCATCCGATGAACGCCACGTTGTCGCCGCCCGATTCCTGGAGCAGCAGACCGGTGGCGTAGCCGGCCGAGTAGCTGATCTCCGACGAGTCGTCCTGACTCTGCGCCAGGCCGGGGTTCGGCGGGTAGCCGGCGCCGCAGTTGCAGTACCAGAAGATGTCGGGGTACTGCGCGATCAGGTCGCTGAGCGGATCGGCGATCTCGCTGGCGCCGACGAAGATCGTGTCGACGCCCTGCTCGGCCAGGTTGGCGAGCTCGGTGGCGGCGTCCTCGGTCGTGATGTTGTCGACGATGATCGGATCGCCGTAGCCGTTCTCCTCCGACACCGCGATCGCCTTGTCGACCAGTGCCTGGTAGTAGCCACCGTCGTCGCGTGGCCCGGCCGCGGCGATACCGAACACGACCGTGCCGTCACCGTTGGTGTCGAGATCGAGCGGCGCGGGCGCTTCGGTCGACGGCGCTTCGGTCGACGGCGCTTCGGTCGACGGCGCTTCGGTCGAAGCGGATTCCTCATCGTCATCGCCGCATGCCGCTGCCAACAGGCTCAGCGCAGCGACTGCTGCGACCCAAAGTTTGGTTGTTCTCATGATGCTCCCCCGTGTCCCTGCTTGATTTCGGGCTTGACTTTCGGTGCTTGATTTTGGGTGCTTGATTTTCGGTCCTGATGCTCAGCGTGTCGTGGTCGTGGGCCAGTGGCGGCGATAGCGGTCGACCAGCCAGCGGTTGAACTGCACGTGGCTCGCCTCTTGCCACGAGTATCGACCCCTCGCGGCGAAACGGCTGTGCATGCCCCGCTGCACCTTGGTCGTCGCGTCCTGGTCCTGCCGCACGAACACCTGCACGCCGGCATCGCTCATCTGGAACAGGTGGTCGAACATCGGATGCTCGAGCGCGCTCGGGTGGAACAGGTAGCCGATCTCGAGATCGATGGTGTCGGCAGTCTTGGGACGAACGATGAAGAAGAACGCCTGATCGGGCGCGGTGCCGAAGCAGAGCGTCGGCGGCATCAGGGCAAACGTGGAGCGCCACCGCTCCTCGTCCGTCAACTTCGGGAACACCGGCATCAGCGCCTTCGTCGTGGCGTTGAAGCCGCCGTCCATGTGCGTGTAGCCGTTGGTGCGGAAGATGACGTTCGAGTCCGGCGTCCACTCCACCGGGAAGGCGGCCAACTCGCTCGGGCAGAAGTCCTGGATGGTGTGGTGCAACTTGTTGGCGTGATAGCCGTCGTTGAAGTTCTCGAACATCACCTTCCAGTTCCACGGCAGGTCGGGCAGCGTGAACGTGCCGGGGCAGACGGCGTGCTCGAGGTCGTAGTTGGCGATGTACGGCTCGTAGGTGGTCAGGGTGGGCGCCAGCGGCCTCGGGTCGGCGAGCAGGTTGACGAACACGAAGCCCTGCCACAGCTCGACCGACAGTGCCGGGAGCGGGTGGTCCTTCCTGTCGAACGCCTCGGTGCGCTCCATGGCCGGGGCACCC
>DASUEW010000223.1:0-4009 GCA_036274875.1 Ilumatobacteraceae bacterium | reverse complement strand
GGCCTCGAGCGGCAGATCGCCACGCTCGAGGCGGAGAAGCGCGACCTGGAGCAACGCCTCGGCGACGCGACCTTCTACGCCTTGGCGACGCCTGCCGAGGTCCAGGCCGCGAGCCGGCGCTGTGCCGACGTGGCGGGACTGCTCGGCGAGGCCGAGGAGCGCTGGCTCGCAGTGCAGGCGGAGATCGAGTCGATCGGCGAGCCCTGATCAGGGCAACACGACCACCTTGCCCTGCGCGCGGCGGGTCGCCAGCGAGTCGAACGCCGCGGCGTAATCCTCGAGGCGATGCGTCTCGCCGACGACCGGCACGAGGCGCCCCGACTCGAACAACGCCCACAGTTCCTCGGTGTTGCGGCGCTGCTCGTCCCGCTCGCGGAGCGCGAAGCTGCCCCAGAACACGCCGACGATCGAGCACCCCTTGAGCAGCGGCAGGTTGAGCGGAATGCGCGGGATGTCGCCGGCGGCGAACCCGATCACCAGGTAGCGGCCGCGCCACGCCATGCTGCGCAGCGCCGGCTCCGCGAGCGCGCCACCGACCGGGTCGTAGCACACGTCGACGCCGTGCTGGCCGGTCAACTCCTTGAGCCGGCCGCGCAGGTCCTCGGTGGTGTAGTTGATGACGTCGGTGGCGCCGTACTCGCGGCACAGGTCGAGCTTCTCGTCGGTCGAGGCGGCGGCGATCACCCGGGCGCCGGCCAACGCGCCGAGCTCGACCGCCGCCAACCCGACGCCACCGGCCGCGCCGAGCACGAGCAGCGTCTCGCCGGATCGGAGGTCGGCCCGGTCTTTCAACGCGTAGTGCGCCGTGCCGTGGGCGACGAGGAACGCCGCCGCGGCGGTCATGTCGACGCCGACCGGGACCTGGATCGCGCTCGCCTCCGGTACGACGACCCGCTCTGCCATCCCGCCCCATCCGACGGAGCACACGACTCGATCCCCGACCACCAGCCGATCGACGTCGGGGCCGACGGCGCTGACCACGCCCGAGATCTCACCTCCCGGCGAGAAGGGGAGCGCCGGCTTGAACTGGTACATGTCCTGGATCATCAGGTAGTCGGGGAAGTTGACACCGCACGCGTGCATGTCGACGACCACTTGCCCCGTGCCGGGCACCGGGTCGTCGACCTCACGCACGACGAGCGACTCGGGTGGCCCGAACTCTGTGCACAGCGCTGCTCGCATCGCCGGGAACCTACGGCATCTGGCATCCGGGAACGCTCGTCGGAGCCGGATGGCCGGCCGCACAACAACCGGGCCGCAGCATGCGGAGCATGATCCGGCGACCAGCCGTTCAGCGCTCCGACGTGTGCTGAGGCGGCTCGATCGAGCCCGGGTAGCGTCGCCGGTCGTGGGGGGTTCGGTCGGCGCGACGGCGACCACGTCCGACGCGTTCCGGCATCACCTCACCTCCGACGCTCGCCGGGTGCTCCTCGCTCGGGCGTGTCGCGGGTTCGCCGACGGCCTTGCCAGTGTCGTACTGCCCGCGTACCTCGGTCTGCTCGGATTGACGGCCGGGCGCATCGGCGCGATCGCGACGTTCACGCTGGTCGGCTCGGCGGTCGCCACCATCGCGGTCGCGTTCATGGGGGTTCGGTGGTCGCGCCGGCATGTCTTGCTCGGCGCTTCTCTCGTGATGGCGGGGACCGGCCTGGGCTTCGCGATCGTCGACACGTTCTGGCTGCTGGCGGTCGTGGCCCTGGTCGGCACGTTGAACCCGTCGTCGGGCGACGTGAGCGTGTTCCTCCCGACCGAGCAGTCGCTCCTCCCCCAGACCGTCCCGGACCGCGATCGGACCGCACTGTTCGCCCGCTACGCACTTGCCGGCTCACTACTTGCGGCGGTCGGCTCGCTCGCGGCCGGGGTGCCCCAACGGCTGGCCGACGCGGACGTTCTGTCCGAGCTCGACGCGATGCGGTGGGTGTTCGTCGCCTACGGCGCGGTCGGCCTCGTGACTCTCGTGGTGTACCGCGGGCTGACGCCCGCCGTCGAGCCACGGCGCGTGAGCCGCCGTGGGCTCGGCAGCTCGCGACAGATCGTGCTCCGACTGTCGGCGCTGTTCAGCCTCGACGCGTTCGCCGGCGGGTTCACCGTCCAGTCGATGCTCGCGTTGTGGCTGTTCCTGCATTTCGACCTGTCGATCGCGGTGACCGGGGTGGTGTTCTTCTGGACCGGCTTGCTGACCGCGGCATCGATGCTGCTGTCACCGGTGATCGCCTCGCGGGTCGGGTTGATCCGCACGATGGTGTTCACTCACATCCCTGCGAACGTCTTCCTCATTTCGGCGGCATTGATGCCGAACGCGACCTTGGCGATCGTGTGCCTGTCACTGCGGTCGCTGCTGGCGACGATGGACGTGCCCGCGCGCACGTCATATGTGATGGCGGTGGTGCCGCCGGAGCACCGAGCGGCCGCGGCCGCGGTCACGAACGTGCCGCGCAGCCTGGCGTCGTCGGCAGGTCCGGTGCTGGCCGGCGCGATGCTCTCGCGATCGACGTTCGGATGGCCGCTGATCGTCGCTGGCTCCTTGAAGATCTGCTACGACCTGACGCTGCTGCGCGCGTTCGGATCGATCCGGCCTCCGGAAGAGGAAGAGGAGCCACTCACGGGTGGACCGAGCGATCGCTGACCCAGTTGCCGTGGAAGCCGAACGGCACCCGCTGGGGGAGCGGGACGCGAGCGACGTAGCCGCGGTCGAAATCCTGGGCGTCGAGCACCACGAACTCGGCCGTGTCGGTGGGCAGCTCGTGCACGAACGTGACGAGCCAGCCGTCGTCCTCGGCGGTCGCGCCGGGCCGGCCGACGAAGACCGGCTCACCTGCGGCGCGCGCCGGGCCATGGTCGAACACCTGCCGCGTGCCGTTCGCGAAGTCGTGCTTGAGGGTCGGCCACCCGGTGCGGGGATCCGTCGACGGCTGGGCGCAGTAGCCGTACCGGTGGGGCTTGGCCGTCAGCGACCCGCGGTGGCGCGGGAACTCGTTCGGCGTGTCGTCGACCACGTCGACCGACATCGTGCGCGTCGCCGGGTTGATCGTCCACCGCTCGAGCCGGGCGAGGCCGCCGTCGCCGAAGGGTCCGAGCAGGTCCTTGGCGAACATCACGTCGTACACGCAGAGGTCGATCACGACCGAGCCGTCATCGGCGTCGTACGCGTTCAGCGGGTGGAACGAGTAGCACAGCGGCGCGTCGACCCACACGATGTCGGCGACGCCACCTTCGCGGGGCAACAGACCGACCCGGTTGCCGTAGTCGGGGTTCCACCGGAACGGGAACCGCCCGGCGAACGCCAGGTCGAGATCGACCGTGCACGGCTGGTCGTACACGACCGCGTAGCGCTGCGTCAGCGACATGTCGTGCAGCATCGTCATCCCGGGCAGCGGGATGTCGAGCGTGCGCCGCACGCGGCCGTCGGTGCCGACGACGACGTACTGCACGTGGTCGAGCCACTCGGCCCAGGCGTACACCATGGCGTGCATCTCGCCGGTGTCGGGGTCGACCTTCGGGTGGGCGGTGAACGCGCCGGGCAGCGTGCCGTAGAAGTCGTTGCGCCCGACCGTCTCGAGCTCATACGTGAGCTCGACGGGGCAACCGCCCGCCTCGACCATCGCCCAGGTCGTGCCGGCGAACCCTCCGACGTTGGTGTTGGGCCCGCCGTCGCTGTCGTTCCAGTTGCGGCCCGGGATGTCGGGCTGGCCTCGTAGCTCGGCGACGCGCTTCGAGCCGACGTACCGGTTGCGGTACCACTCGGCCGCGCCATCGACGAGGCGGATGCCGTGAACCATGCCGTCGCCGATGAACCAGTGGTGGGTCGACGGATCGGGCGGCTGGATCGGGTTCGGCCCGTTGCGAAGGTAACGGCCGCACAGGTCGACCGGGAGCTCGCCGATCACCGGCAGATCGAAAGCCGTGACCTCCTCGGTCACGGGCGCGTAGTTGTCGGCGAGGTAACGACTCGTCGTGGGCTCGGTCTGTGTCATGGCGGTGCCTCCGGGCTGATCGGGAAGGGAGTCGT
>DASUEW010000222.1:0-4189 GCA_036274875.1 Ilumatobacteraceae bacterium | reverse complement strand
GGCCCGTCGCCGCCCCACCCGGCCCACACCACCAGTAGAGGTTTTCGTGATCGCTGATGTCCACGGTGCGCTTCGACGGTGGCGCCTCGCACGCCATGCTGTGTGTGCCCTGGAACTGTCCGACGTTCTCCGAGGAGCTCTCTGGTCGACAGGTCGTCCCGTCGGTGCAGTAGTTACCGGCGTAGGTGTCGAATCGGTTGTAGAAGTCGGCGGGCGTGTCGAACGTCGCCAGGAAGGCACCGCTCGAGGGCGGTGGCGTGGTGGGCGCGGCGGTCGTGGTTGGCGCCGCGGTGGTGGTTGGTGGCCGCGTCGTCGTGGTGGTGGTTTGCGCAACCGTTGTGGTCGGCGCGGCAGTGCTGGTGGGTGGTTGTGTCGTCGTCGTCGTTGGCGCCGCAGTGGTCGTGGGTGCCGCCGTCGTCGTCGAGCCCGGGACCGTGGTGGGTGTCGATCCGGTCGGCCCGACGGGCGTCGAGGGCCCGAAGTTGGGTTGCGTCCAGATCCTGTTCCTCAGGTACTCGTCGACCCTGGCGATGTACTGGTTGGCTTCCGGCGTGCGCCAGCGACCCGAGAACCAGACGCCGGTGCAGCCCATCGCGTCTCCGCTGCGATACTCAGCACCGCGGTCGACCGTGTTGAGCCACGTGAGTTTGCCCTCGAAGCAATCCCGCCAGATCTGGTACGTGTAGTCGACGTTGTACGCCGACGACCGCTTGGCGTTGTCGTCCTCGAATGCGCTGCCGTGATACGGAACGCGGACCTGACCGAGGCCGAATGACTCGCCGTTGTCGCCGACGTTTGTCATCGTCCACCATGACTCGAGCGCGATCTGGGCCCGCACGATGTCCTCGTCGATGCCCCACTTGCACGCCGCCCACTGGAGGATCTCGTCGGTCGTTCCGGTGAAGTTGCCGGTCACGCGTGGGAACTCGTCGTTGGGCGACGTGCCCTTTGTCGCGTTGTACGTCGCGTTCTCGGGCCGGTTCTCCGTCATTCGGCGCACTCTTGTCGCGCACTGTTGCTCGGTCGGCAGCGTCGCGCCGACCGGCACTGTGGCGAAGCGGCCCGTCGGTGGTGGGGTGGTCGGGATTGTGGTGGTGGTCGTGGTCGTGCTCGTCGTGGTCGTGCTCGTCGTGCTCGTCGGGGTGGGAGTTGTCGTGCCGACGAACTCGCATCCGGTGCGCTGCTCGCCGTTCACGCACTTGTCGCCCTGCCCGCTGCCGCCGCTCAGGACGTCGGTGCCGGGCCCACCGTCGAGGTGGTCGGTTCCCGAGCCGCCGTAGAGGCGGTCGTTTCCGCCACCGCCGCAGAGTCGGTCGTTCCCCTGCAGGCCGGAGATGACGTCGTCTCCGCCGCCACCCCAGATGATGTCGTTGCGACGGGTCCCGACGAGGACGTCGTTGCCCGAGGTGCCGCGGATCGTCGCGCTGCCCGAGGTGCACGAGCTGGGTGCGTTCCCGATGTCCGCGGCTTTGGCCACGACGAACGATGTCGCGCCGACGGCGGCGACGATGCCGGTGAGCAGGAGCCTCGACGGGCCACGTGCACCAGGGACGCGCCGCTGACGAGAGGCCGCGATCCGCTCGAGCGCCAGAACCCTGCGCGTTCGCCGCGACGGCTGATGAACCTTCGCCGGCGAGAGGCGTGGAGCGTCATGCATGGGAGAACGTCCTTTGTGGGGAGGTGCGGGGCCCGCGTGCTGAGGTGGCTGAGATCAAGGCTGACAACTCTGGAACTCGTGAACGGTGATCTGAGGAACAGAATCACGCTCTGAGTGCTGCGGTGACCACCCCGCGTCATGAACGCCGCATTGTGTCCATCTTACCACGTTCTTGACGGTTCGGTTACGGACCGATGACGAAAGGCGATCGCCGGGAGGTCCGGCTCGATCGGCGTCACGGGGCCCCGTCAAGTCTTCGTCTGCCCGACAGTTGGGATCGCTCCCGCGAGTCAGTACCGTTACAGCGTTGCGGAGTCGCCCATGACTCTCGACGGAGTCAATGGAGTGAAAATGGCTACAGGTACCGTGAAGTTCTTCAACGACGAGAAGGGCTTCGGCTTCATCAGCCGCCCCGATGGTGACGACGTGTTCGTGCACTTCTCCAACATCGAGGGCACCGGCCGCCGGACGCTGGCCGATGGTCAGAGCGTGGAGTTCGAGATCGCCCCCGGCCGTAAGGGACCTGAAGCGGTCAACGTGCGGGCGATCTGAGTGGCGTCCAGCCCTCAGTCGTTCCAGAAGCGTCAACGCGAACTCGCGAGACAAGAGCGCGCGGCCGCGAAGCGCGCCCGTCGACACTCGCGTGAGACCGGCGACGCCGAGGACGAGACCGGAGCATTGAGCGAGGACGAGCTCCTCGAGCAGTTCCGGTTGCTGAACGAGCGGCGCGAGGCCGGCACGGTGAGCGCCGAGGACTTCGAGGCGCGCCGCATCGAGATCTTCGCCCAGCTCGGCCTCGGCGAAGGCTGACCGCACCTCTCGTTCTGCGCCCCCTGCGCGACTCGTTCGGCGCGGCCCGCCATCTGGCACTGCCAAGATGGCCCGGTGCGCGTGCTGTTCGCTACCGCTGAGCTCTCGCCGATCGCGACCGTCGGCGGGCTCGCCGCGGCGGCCGCCGGGTTGTCACTCGAGTTGCGCCGCCAGGGTGTCGACGTCGAGCTCACCGTCCCCGACTACGGCGAAGTGAAGCTGTCGAACGAATCGGTGATCGAGCTCGACGTCCCCGCATGGGCACGGCCGGCCAGGATCCGTGTCGGGGACCATCCGATCGCCGGCCGGCTGCACCTGGTCGACGTCCCGGGCATGGCTCGCAGCCATCCCTACCTGAAGCCCGATGGTGACGGTTGGCCGGACAACGCCGAGCGGTTCTTTCGTTTCGCCCGGGCGATCGCGGCGCGGGTCGAGCACGCGCCACCCGACGTGTTGCACCTCAACGACTGGCACACCGGCGCCGCGCTCGCGGCGTTGACCCAGCAGCCCCCCACGGTCCTGTCGATCCACAACCTGGCGTACCAGGGTGTCGCGCCCGGCACGTGGCTCCGGCGGATCGGCCCGCGTGCCGCGCACTACGAATGGTGGGGCGGCACCAACCCGCTCACCGGCGCCATCGCACTTTCCGACGCGATCGTCGCGGTGTCGCCGACGTACGCGAAGGAGATCCTCACGCCTGAGCTCGGTCGTGGCATCGACGGCCCGCTGGCGTATCGGGGCGACGCGCTGAGCGGAATCCTCAACGGCATCGACACCACCGTCTGGGACCCGAGCACTGATCGCCACATCGTCTCGACGTACGACGTCGACCACATCGAGGCCAAGGCTCCCAACCGCGCCGCGCTCATCGAACGTCTCGGCTTCACCGGGCCTGACGTGCCACTCGCCGTCGCCGTCACGCGCCTGACCGACCAGAAGGGGATCGACCTCCTGGTACCGCTCGTGCCGCTGCTCGAGCAGATCCCGATGCGTCTGGCAGTGCTGGGCTCCGGCGACGCCCACCTGGCGGCGACGCTCCACGGCGCCGCCGGCGCTCACCCCGACTGGTTCGCGTTCATCGAAGGCTACGACGAGTCGCTGTCTCACCTCATGTTCGCCGGCGCCGACCTGTTCGTGATGCCGAGCCGCTTCGAGCCGTGCGGACTGACGCAGATGCAGGCGATGCGGTACGGCACGGTACCGATCGTCACCGGAGTCGGCGGTCTCGTCGACACCGTGCCCGATGCCGACGCCGACCGTCGCAATGGTCGCGGCTTCGTCGCTGCCCGACCGGCGTCGACCGATCTTCTGGCGGCGATGTTCCGGGCCGGCCGACGGGTGACCGACCGAAGACGCCACGCCACTCTGCAGCGCCGTGGGATGGCAGTCGATTGGTCGTGGCGCAGACCGGCGACCGATTACGTCGAACTGTACGAACGGCTCTTGGCGCGTCGCTGAGTACTCTCGGATGCCATGGCCGAGCCGAACGTTCTCGTCATCGTCCTCGCCGGTGGAGAGGGAAAGCGCCTTCTCCCGCTCACCAACGACCGCGCCAAGCCGGCAGTTCCGTTCGGAGGGTCGTACCGCCTGATCGACTTCGCGCTGTCGAACTTCGCCAACGCCCGCTACCTGAAGATCGTCGTCCTCACGCAGTACAAGAGCCACAGCCTCGACCGCCATATCAGCCAGACCTGGCGATTCTCGACGCTGCTCGAGAACTAT